>JAUWIR010000178.1 GCA_030605265.1 Pseudomonadota bacterium
GTAAGGTAGATATTTTGATTCAGTTTCTTTCCGAATCTATCTTTATCAGTCTTCTTGGCGGGATTATCGGAACAGGTATTGGCGCTGCCTTTATTCTATTAATCCAGTGGCTAGGCCAAAAACCAAGGCTTTTATCTCCCGGGTATAGTGATTGCCCTGGCAGTCTCTATATTGACCGGTGTTTTCTCCGGCTTATATCCTGCACATCGGGCCGCCTCTTTAGATCCGGTGGAAGCCTTGCGGTATGAATAAATAATTTTGTGGATAATTGATATAATTTTAAAGGCCAAAAATGGATTCTTTCTAAAATAGTTCTCCTAGGGCCAAAAGAATTAATTATTTGAGGATGTATAAAAAAAAATTTTTCTCCTCTCTCATTCATCATCTCATGAAGAGTAACATGCTCACAAACTTCTTCTCCCTGATGATTAATCCCTACATACCGAACATTCTTAAAAAGCTCTCGCTTATATAAGCCAAGACCCCCAAAAGCCGATTTAACTTCGATAGGTTCATGACGAAGTGAGATATTTATCTGTCGACTTTTCACAAAATGAGAATACGCATCCCGATGACTTAAGAAAGATGGTTTTTCACGAACCTGCCATAAACAATCTTCAGGACACCATACATCATGCCTTAATGCCCAAATATCATAATATCGAAAGAGTTGGTTGGCAAAGATGGCATCCCATTCAAATTCAATCTTATTAAAAACTTGAACAAGTCGGCTGAGAGAAAAAAGCAAGTTAACCCTGTCGAAGTCAAGTATGCAAATATAATCAAATTGCCGAAGGGCCTCATTTTTCTGAATGTATGAGATATATTGATTGCGGGCAAAGGCTATACGCTCTGTTCTTTTTGGATATCTTCCCTCCAAATGGCCAAGCAGGATTAAATTGCCTTTCCCCAACTTAGAATGCCACTTGGCAAGTTTTTTCACTGTGCCATCTTTTGAATCACTCTCAACCACTACATAGTGAAAATCCTCAAAAAGCTCCCCTGCCATGGCTATTTGAGAGAATATATGATTGATAAATTTTGCACAATTTCGACAAACGCCGGCAAAAATGATTTTCTTTCTGTGACTTACGTCTCGCATTTGGCCGCAATTATTTTGCTTATCTTCTTCTTAAGAGTATAAATAAGTGGACGAGTTGACTTTTTAAGTGTATAAAGATCAGCAAAATAATCTGACATAATAATTGATGGATGCCTTATTTCCCCTATAGCGTTGGATTCCAATTCCGACATCCCCGGCTGATGAAATTTTGTATGTGTTGCTTCCTTATTGAATCCAATATTTGTAACCAGGTTTTTATTTGGCAGGATACATAATCCCCCTTGAGACCAGACATTGAAGACCCAAGGATATGCCCAGGAATTAATCTTGTTATTATATGATTTTTCAAAAATCCTCAGCCAATGTTTTTGATGGGTTTTTCGAGGAAAGATGGAAGCAATAATTTTTTGCTCTTTAAAAATCGGATACTTTTGCATCTTTGAATCAAAATGCTTCCAAGCGCGTCTCCAGGTTGCCCAACCCCAGACATGGACAAGTTTTGAGAAATAGTAGCTGCCATCACTTCTTATCAAGCCGTCCTGGAAATTATCTCCAGAGATGGCCATTATTCTTTCATCGTCTTTATAATAGTGCAGCAGAGACTGACAAAAGTGAAAAAATGAAAAATCCGGCACACAGTCATCTTCTAAAATAATCCCTCGGTCAACATCCTGAAAAAACCAGTCAATCGCCGAGCTGACGCCTATTTTACAGCCCAAATTTGTATCAAAAAAAAGAGTGTGCAGATCACACTCCCAATCGATTTCTTCTATAATCTTCCTGGTCCCTAGGCACTTGGAAAGGTCCTCCGGCTTGTTGGCTCGCGGCCCGTCAGCGGCAACATAAAGCGTCAGCGGCCGCACTTCCTTAATTCTCTCAAATACTTGCCTGGTTGTATCGGGACGGTTGAAGACAACAAATAAAATAGGAGTATCAAATGAATCAGGAGTCATGCCTCATTCCCTATTATTTCATTCTTGCCGTTTATACAAGACAGCTGATAAGCTGTTGGTTGATAAGCTGTTGGTTGATAAGCTGATTAGAAAAAAAACAGCTCAACGACTTATCAGCTTAACAGCTGTTTTTTTGCATTTTACATTTTGAAATTTAAAATTATACTCAAAGTACCACTGGGTTGAGTAATTACTGCTTATCCTGTTATCCTGTTATCCTGTCAAATGTTTTCTTTTAATAACTGACTGCTCCCAAAGATAAGGGGATATATGGGTCCAAGCTCTCTCTCCCATGGAGAAAGTACTGTTCGGATTTTTGATAACCTGGTTTATTTTTTCTGCAACTAGTTTAGGATCAATCAAATCACTTGACTTGAATGATCCTGAATTGATTATGTCCAAAAAAAACGATTTCAATGGTCCCTTCATCCAATCTACTATGGGGGAATTGAAACCAATTTTACTCTTTCGATAGGCCACTTCACGAGGCATATAGGGAGAGACGGCATCGCGAACAATGGCCTTGGAGAATCCTTTACGGATCTTCGAAGTCCATGGAAGAGAAAAAGCTAATGTAACGATGCGATGGTCCATGAAGGGCATGCGGATCTCAACACCATTGGCCATGCTGTAACGATCGTAATTCCTGAGGAGTGTGGGTAGGACGTTTTCATGGACAGCGCTGTAAAGAGTCTTGTTTAAAGCATCAAATTTATGCCAGTGGTAATGAGTGTTGTCAACTCCGGATTTGGGGGAATGCTGGAGAACTTTTTTGGCCATCCGCCTGCCATGCCACAAAAACCATAGAAGGCCCCGGGGCAGAAGTCGAAACTGAGCTGAGTCCCTGGGATAGGAATCATAGTAGGTATCTAATATCATTTTTACTTTTGCTATATTCAGGCCTGCATCCACAAGAGCGTTTATATGGTTGCTGGGGTACCCGCCAAAAAGCTCATCCGAACCATGCCCATCAAGGGTGACCTTCACTCCCTGCTTGTGCATGGCACCATAGGTTAGCATAAAGGGAATGGGACTGGTTATATAAATTTCTTCAAAAAGGTAAAGATAATCATAAAGGTGATCAATCGCTTTAAGTGGATCGATAGACAGAAAGGTTGCCTCTATTCCCAAATGATCGGTCACCATCCTGGCATAATGGCTCTCGTCGAGGGGAGTGCCTGGAAAACAAGCTACAAAGGCATGTTGCCAATCCTCGCTAAAACGTCTCAGCTTTTCGCCCCTGCCAAGATGGGCCATAACAGAAATGGTTGAGCTGGAATCGAGTCCGCCGCTAAGGGCCGTGCCGATAGGCACGTCGCTGCGCATTCGAAGTCTGCAGGCATCGACAACCAGAGACCGGAACTGTTCTACCTGCTCCTCATATCTGGACGGCACTTCCTGCAGGTGGTCTAAAGTGCACCACCACCGGTGCAAAGCAAGTTTCCCTTCTTTCCACCAGCCATAATGCCCTGCCGGAAAGCGTTTGATGCCCTCAATCAAACACTCTTCACTCCTCTCGTACTGAAATATCCGTCTGGTGTCCTTGATCAATAAGACATTAGGTCGAACTTCGGAAAGTAGAGGAAAGAGAGCCTTCATCTCCGAGGCAAAGGCAAACCCACTGGGAAGCATTGCATAAAAAAGCGGCTTTTTGCCAAATCGGTCGCGGCTTAAAAAGAGGGTTTTCTCCCGGTCGTCCCAGATCGCCAAAGCCCACATGCCGTTAAATTTCAGTAGGCATTCCTCCCGCCATTCAGTATAGGCGGCGAGAATGACCTCAGTGTCCGACTCACTGTGGAAACGATGTCCCCTTTTTTCCAGATCAGTGCGGATTTCAAGAAAATTGTAAATTTCTCCATTATAGCTGATCCAGTATCGCCCTCCAGCATAGGACATGGGCTGTCTTCCTTGATCTGAGAGGTCAAGGATTGAGAGTCGGCGATGTCCCAGGGTTATGCCTTCTCCCTGCCAGAGACCACTTCCATCCGGACCTCGATGGGCCAAAATGTCTGTGCAATGAGCTGCAAGTTGCTTGGAAATAGGGCCGATATGGCCAAAGATGCCGCACATGAAATAATTAGTTATCCGCGCTTAAGATCTGAAAAATATTCCACCATTCTTCCCCATTCCATGACCGCAGGAACAAAGGAATAGTAGAGCCTTCTCTTTAAAGGAATGTCTATTATTGAAAGCAGTCTGCCCATGGCCACTACCAGGCTTAATCCCAAATAAGCAATATGTGAGGGTAGTGATCGTCTTTTATTAAAGGTCAAAGCCAAATTGCGCCCATTGGCATAAGAAGATTTCAGTAACCATTTCAGATTCATCTTATATTCCGCCAATAAATGCTTAACTTTGATTTGCGGTACGTAATAGATCGGCATATTATCTTTAGCCAAGTTTAGCAATAGACTGGTTTCTTCACCATAAGCAATGGTATCGCCGGACATGCCTAGTTTAGAATTAAATCCCCCCATGGTCTGAAGTATTTCCCTTTTAAAAACCATGTTCGTGCCGTTGATCCACTCAGCTCCTACTCTGATGGGGCGCTCTTCATCCCCCAAGTTCCAACTGCCGTATTCAGGGGGGAACCACTTTGGTGGCGGCACAAGAGTAAACAGTTCATAGGGCCCGCCAAAAGCAACTATTTTCGGCCGGCGTTCAATAAAGGAAAGCATCGAGGCCAACCAATCAGGATAGGCTTTTGCATCATCGTCAATATAGGCCGTGTACTCGCCGCATGACTCCTTCCAGCCTCGGTTACGCGCATGGCTCAGCCCTTGCTTAATTTCGGAAACTACTCGAAAGTTTCCGCATTTTTGTGCAAAAGTATTGGTAATCTCTTTTGTATTGTCGGTGGAGTTGTTGTCAATTACGACGACTTCATAAAGATCCTTGTCAAAATCTTGATCAGCTAAGGATTGTAAACAGACAGGCAAGAGATCACTTCGGTTGTAAGTGCAGACAACTACTGAGATTTTCGTCTTATTTGGTGTCTCTTTCACAAATTTTTATTATTTTTAATGCATTAGAATCATCAACGACAATGAGAGACCTTTTTAAATCTGCCTACCATAGTATTCTAAATTTTTCCCGCTCTTCTTTGTTCGATTCAATCTAGCTGACTTCTTAAATTTCCTCTGATTCGCAAAAAAGCTTGTTACTGCCTCAAACACCCTATCCTGATCTTCCATTTTCAATTCAAAGTAACAAGGGATGCGTATAAGTCGTGCGCTAAGATCCTCGGTGACTGGAAAATCCCCTTTTTTATATCCCATTTGCAATCCCATCGTTGATGAATGGAGCGGTACATAATGGAAGACTGCATTAATATTCTGTTGGTTCAGATAACTTAATAAATTATCGCGGGTTATACCGTCAGGTAGAATAATATAAAACATATGAGCATTGTGCCGGCAAGCCATAGGCCAGGATGGTATGCGAAGTAAGCCATGTTCCTGAAACGGAGTAAATTGCTTAACATAATAATTGAAAATAGCCCATCGTTTACGTGTGATTACTTCCGCCTCTTCCAATTGAGCATATAGGAAAGCTGCAATAATTTCTGATGGGAGGTATGATGAACCAATATCCACCCATGTATATTTATCCAATTCTCCACGGAAGAATTTACTTCGATTAGTTCCCTTTTCGCGAATAATTTCAGCCCTTTCAATGAAGCGCTCGTCATTGATCACAAGCGCGCCTCCCTCTCCACTTATGAAGTTCTTGGTCTCATGGAAGCTATAGGCACCCAAATGACCTATGGTGCCTAGGTGGCGGCCCTTGTAAGTCGCATTAACGCCTTGGGCGGCATCTTCTATAACGAGCAGATCCTGTTCCTTGGCAATCTGTAATATCTTATCCATCTCGCAGGCCACGCCGGCATAATGTACTGGCACGATGGCCTTTGTTTTTCCCGTGATTGCCGCCTCGATCAGGTTTTCATCCATGTTAAGAGTATCCGGCCGTATATCGATGAACCTAATCTTTGCACCGCGCAGAGCAAAGGCGTTGGCGGTAGAGACGAAAGTATAGGAGGGCATAATTACTTCATCTCCCGGCTGAATATCTGCTAGAATAGCGCAAATCTCGAGTGCTGAAGTGCAAGATGTGGTCAGCAGGACTTTTTTTGCTTCGAAGTGACGTTCCATCCATCCGCTGCAAAGTTTAGTGAAATTGCCATCACCAGCAAGGTTCCCCTCAAGCACTGCCCGTGAGATGTAATATAGTTCCTTGCCAACGATAAAAGGTTTATTAAAGGGAATTTTCGGCTTCATTTATATGCCCGGTACTGGGGTTGGGGATTTCCATAGATGTAAATTCTCCCCAACTTTAATTAAGCATCTGATTATTATTACTATTTTATTGATTTGGATCCCAAAAAAGTTCATTTAAACTTTTTGAAAATCAAAAAGTGTTTCTCAATAATTTTGAAAATACACGCTACTATTTGGGATGGAGTCACCTTGAGTGAACCAAACATCAAGCAGCTTATTTGTCCATACTTGCCCCATGTATCTTTAAAAATTTAGGTAAAATCTAATTACATTATTAAAAATTAGATCACCTTCAAAACAAATATTTTCCAAACGTAAAGATATATTTAGAAGGTGTTATTAATTAACTTTAAGGAATGATAATTTATTAATTAACTTTGTTGTATCCCTGCCTTGCTTGGCCTCATATAACCAATCCAGATGAAAGGTATCCCAATCATGGCCACTAATACAGTAATAGCAAATTGATAAAGGGAAAGAGCCGTGGCAGGTTCCGCTGATATTCCTTGAAGAGATAATAGATAGACAAATGATAGTTCTCTAACTCCCAAACCTGAAAAAGTTAGGGGCACAGCACTAATTATCCAAACAAGGCATGTTACTATTGAGAGTGATAAAAAGGAAATATCGATACCAATGTTGTGGGCCAGAATATAGACAATCATTAACCATGAGATATGTATTGGTATACAAAGCAACAGTGCTAAAAGAATGCGCCGTGGATTCTCATGGTAGAACTCTGTTACTCTGCGCCAGGCATTTATT
The DNA here is from genome assembly GCA_030605265.1 of Pseudomonadota bacterium. Classification (GTDB taxonomy): domain Bacteria; phylum SZUA-182; class SZUA-182; order DTGQ01; family DTGQ01; genus JAUWIR01. The sequence goes on from JAUWIR010000178.1 coordinate 7,062, forward strand.
AAGTTAATAATTTTTCTCCCCCATCGCCCTTGATGCTTTAACATTCTTATAAAAAAATTATTTAAAGCAGAAGATATTGCCATTATGAGGGCAATTAAGAAAACAACGATCAGGATGAAAAGAAATAAAAAATATTGCCCGCGTGAACGAAGTTCAGGAGCAAAGAAACAGGCAATGGTTCCGAGCATAATGATGGAAGAAAATCCTATAATACGATCAACTAATACCGCTAAGATATTAGCTGATCGATTTGTTTCAACAGCCCGGAATACCAGAGTCAAACGTGCTATATCACCTCCAAGTGCGCCTGGCATAAAAAGATTAAATATGTTGCTTATTATCATATAACGATAATACTGCCATCGGCTTAATTGTCTTTCTACGTCTGTATTTAGAAGCTGCCAACGTATACTTACCAGCCATAATCTAAAAAAAGCACACATTAAGGCAGCAATCACAATCCGACTGGTAAGTTGTTTTAAGGAAGTTACTAAAAGATTTATATCTACAATATATAAAACAAAAAAAAAGCAACCAAGCAAACCAGTTAAACGGAAGAAAAAAATTAAAATATTTTTTCTAGAACCTATTTTCAACATATCACCAAAGTGCATTTGCTAAGTCATGCCGTGATGTATCAAGATACAGCTTATTTTGGGATAGATTTTTTTTTAGCTACCACGAGGCAACTTGTGCCCATCGAAAGTACCTTGCTTTGCTGAATCATTTTTTCCTCCCTTTTGAGAAGAAGAGTTATAATTCTCGATGCAAGTCCGCAACTTGTAACATGTTCTGTATTCGAATTCATAATATTTCGCTTCTTTACCAATCCAATCTTGAAAGGAATCCTACGTAAGAAGAAAACAGGGAGTATGAGTAATTGAAAAAAATAGCTGAAATAGAGAATTTCAAATTTTTTACTATAGCTTGTACCATTTGACCTTGTACTCTTTTTGGCAATAGAAATGTAATTTCCAACATAGAATTCTAGGAATATTCTAATA
>JAUWIR010000212.1 GCA_030605265.1 Pseudomonadota bacterium
CAATTGTCATTTGAATATGATAGGGCCATTTTGCTTGCGTTTTGCACATAATATTCAAAAACTAGGATAATTATAGAAAAATATTCAATATTATAAGCTAATATCCGGCATTTATCTAGAAAATTTTTGTTTCTCTTTTTTAGATACCAAATAAAAAAAATGTGCTAGCCGCTATTCTAATTCTCAACCTAAAAAGCAAACAGGTAATTTTACCATAAAGCAAAAATACTCGCGAGTAAATTTGACACCTATAAAAAATAGTAGTAATATTAATGGCATGAAAAGACGGTATCTTGCGAAACAAATCCAGGTGGATTTGCAGAAAAAAATGGTTTTTGTTGCCGGACCCAGACAGGTAGGGAAAACAACCATTGCAAAACATATACTACCTTCACAGAGGGGTTATTTAAATTGGGATATTCCGGAACATAGAGAGCAAATCTTAAACCGAGAACTACCTCCGGTTAATTTTATCGTTTTTGATGAGATTCATAAATACCACTCTTGGCGAAATTATCTAAAGGGGCTTTATGATAAGATGGCTGGAACTTGCAGGATACTTGTCATTGGGAGCGCTAAATTAGACTATTACCGCTATGGTGGAGATTCTCTTCAAGGACGCTATCATTTTCTAAGACTCCATCCATTCTCTGTTGCTGAATTGAATATCACAACCTTTCAGGAGTTGATGGATTTACTAAAATTAAGCGGTTTTCCTGAACCCTTTTTAAGTAGTTCAGAAATAGAGGCTAAGAGATGGTCACGAGAATATCGTAATTTACTCATACGAGAAGAGATCACCTCCCTGGAAAATGTATCTGATCTGGGGAATCTGGAACTTCTATTATTAAGGCTACCCAAACTGGTTGGTTCTCCATTGTCTATAAACGCTCTCAGAGAGGACTTGCAGGTCAGTCATAAAACAGTTTCAAAATGGTTGAATATTCTTGAAAGGCTTTATGCTATTGTAAGGGTTTCACCATTCGGCGCTCCAAAGATAAGGGCTGTAAAAAAAGAGCGGAAGCATTATCATTATAATTGGTCAGTGGTCCCGGAATTACCCCAAAGGTTTGAAAATATGGTGGCCATGCACTTATTAAAATGGGTCCATTATGAGCAAGATACAAAAGGCCGAGAGGTTGAATTAAGGTATTTCAGGGATATTGATGGTCGAGAGGTTGATTTTGTTATAACAGAAAATTCAACCCCTATCTTTTTTATAGAAGCAAAATGGAAGGATGCTGAGATCGTTAAGGGATTAAAATATCTTAAAAAACGGTTCCCCCATACACAGGCTTTCCAGATTTCAGCTGAGGGTAAAAAAGACTATCTCTCACCAGATGGAATTCGCGTATGCCCTGCATTAAAATTTTTACCTGATCTAGTGTAATATCATGAGGATTTTTATTTATTTTTTTTAAATAATTTTTTATTTATTAATAAAAATATTAATAGTAGTATACACAAAAATTAATCAAGTCGCTTGCCTTTTTTTGATCAAGAAAAGTTAGGAATTATTTTATACTCTTCCGCAATTAATACCGAGGAGACAATTAGGGTTCTTTTAAAATGAAGGGGAGAAACAATTAATGAAAAAAATAGCGTATTGTGTGTTTGTCTTGGTAAGTATGCAATTTTTTATCAACAGTTCTTTATTTGCCGCTTTCTTTTATGAACAGTTATCCTTTTCTAAATCTGCGGCGGAAACTTATTCTGATGACTATTATATTTATTCTTTTTATCAACCAAAATCTGAAGCTGACATATTTGGTATAAAAATAGGTGCACTTTTTTAATCGTTTTTCTATTTTTTTTTTGCTTAATAGAGTATTAAATCCTTGATTACGTTTTTAATATAATCATAATCTGAATCATTGTGTAAAAGTGCAATATTATTTTCTAAAGCAGTTTGTACAATGAGACAATCAATAGTGCTTCTGATGGTGTACCCAGCCTTTCTGCATTTGAAATAAATTTCGGCGGCATTAGCGAATGATTCATTTCCATTATGCAATTCGTAAAATGTCTGTGTGTCCAAATACTTTTTTAGGTTATTAAAATCCTTTACTGAAGAGCATCCTTGTAATAATTCCTGATAAATAAATTGATTTATTCCATAAGGAATATTTCTCAATAAAATATCGTTAAATTTTTCTATTGCCTCGTTATTTTCATTTTTAAAAAAGTCAATTAATACCGAGGTGTCGACTAAGATCATACTTTTTCATCTTTCCTTAATTTTTTATAATCATAATCTTTTCTAAAGGCTATCTTTCCTTTTATATCTCTTAAATCCAACCTGCTGTGGTTTCGAACAAATTCCTTTAAAGCTAAGGTAATTAGTTCCTTTTTAGTTTTAATACTCGTATACTTAAAAGCCTCTTGCACCAAATTATCATCCAAAACTATATTCGTGCGCATTATTGTACACCTCCTTATGTGTATAAGATAGTGTATATCCTTTACATTGTCAATGTAAATAATCAACTCTGAACTGTGAACTCAGAACTCTGAATATTTTTTTAAATGATCTACCAGGAAAGTAGCCAATAAGCCGTTAATAAAACCGGCAATAAGAGAACAGAGAAGGATAATTGGCAGAAGATAGAAAATTTCCTTTCGGTTAATGAGAAACAGGAAAACAAGAAATATTTGGGTGAAACTATGGGTATAGGCCCCAATAATACTTATGCCCAAAAGGCTGAAGATAGTGGAAAAAAATTTATAAGCAATGCCCATTATCAGAGCACTGGCAAGTCCCCCGGCGAGACTTAGCCAAAAACTGGGCCCCAGGAATGTTCCAATTACTAAAGATCCGGCTGTAGCTTTTAGAAAAGATACTAAAAGGGCATCTTTTAAACCATAAAATACAAAGGTTAAAATAATGATACTATTAGCCAGCCCTAAGCGAAGCCAGGGAAAGGGGTTGGGGATGGCGGATTCTACTATGAAGAATATTACCGCCATGCTTGAAAATAATGAAATCATTAAGGTGTGGCGGATTTTTTCATTAAGTGTCATTTTTTCCTATAAAAGTTTGGCACCCTTCATTTTTAAGTTTTAGTCAAATAATTCATCCTTCATCTACTTACTGCATCATAAACCGGATTATTATTGCTGTTATTATTATTATTGCCGGAAATCCTGATAAGCACTTTATTGGGAACACAGCAAATAATCTGTCCCTGACTATCAATCCAACCTGTTTTGAGGCAATATTTATTAGGGCAGCAAGAGTCGATCATTTTGACCTTTCCTTCCCTAATTTCGATTTCCGAGCCGCCCTTTACCCCGGTAATAGATATTTTTTGAGGTTGATTCAAAGGATACATCCCAACAAGTTTTTGATCTACTTCAACAAAGACCTTACCATTTTTTTTAGTACCTGTTATAAAAAAAATGAGGGAGATATTGGTTATCAGCAAAATAATAATAAGGATTTTATCCCCTAAGGTGAGTAAGGACAAAAGCTTAATGGTTGTCTTCCCTCCATATTACCTTAGACGGTAATCCTGAGGAGAGGGTAACCTCTCCCTGATTATCAACAATTATTCCTTCAACCTTTGGAAGGGTTTCGATAAGCTTCATCCCCTTGTCCGGCCCGAGAATAAATACAGCCGTGGCCAAAGCATCCGCTGCCAAAGTGCTTTCCGCCAATATAGTGACACCTTGGCAATTGTGTGGCGGTCTTCCGGTTTTGGGATCAATAATATGATGATAACGTATACCGTCTTTGAGGAAAAATCGCTCGTAATCTCCAGAGGTGACAATTGATTTATCCGTTATTTTCAGTGACAGGAGGATTCCCTCAGGTTTTCTTGGGTGTTGAATACCAATGTGCCAGTTTTTCTCCTTTTCTGTTTTATGGCCGAATAAGCGAAGATCTCCTCCGGCATTTACAATTCCCGCCTTTATGCCCTCTTGTTGCAGGACCTTCACTGCTTGATCAACAGCATAGCCCTTGGCAATCCCTCCAAGGTCCATTCCGGAGCCGGGCATTTTTAACCCGACAAGGCCGTTGACTTTATCATAATAGATCCCCTGATACCCTACCAAAGGGAGCTTTTTTTTAATTTCTTCGCTTGAGGGCAGCATGCCTTGGTCATCATCGAAGCGCCATAAAGCAGTAATCGGTCCAATAGTAATATCAAATGCTCCATTGGTGAGTTGGGAGTATTCTAAGGATTTTTGGATCACCAAGAGGAAATCAGCAGACACTGAAATATTTTTTTTTCCTGCTGTTTCATTGATAAGACTTGTATAGCTTTGGGGCAGGTGAGCGCTTGTTTGATTTTCTATATCGGAGATGATCGTGAAGGCTTTATCTATAGCGTGCATTGCCTTCTTTTGGCTTTGGCATACAACAGTGATGGTGATCAGGGTGCCCATCCGGAATCTGTTTCTTTGATAACTATCCTGTGATGAGGGTCGGCATGAAACGAGGACTAAGTTAAGACTAAGGAAACAGCATAGAAGGGCGGCAACAATAGGAGGGAAATGGCTGAGACGGTACTTATAGTTCACGAATCAAAATTCTCTATTTATAATATAATCCGCCAAATCAAGAAGGGCTTGACGGGATTCGGAGGGGTTAAAAATATCCAACCTTTGTTTGGCCTGCTGCACATACCAGGAAGCTCGCTGGAAAGTATACTCATCTGTGTGGTATTTTTGTATTAACCCGCTAATCCATAGCAAAGTATCTTCTGATAAATCAGTTTGAGTTACCCGGTTAATTTTTTCTTTTTCTTCTGAAGAGGCTATTTGTAGTAACCTGATGAGAGGAAGAGTGCAGTTTCCTTCTTTGAGATCATTCTTGACAGGTTTTCCAAGGGTTTTTTCTTGAGCAGTATAATCAAGGATATCATCTATTAATTGAAAGGCAATGCCAACCTCTACTCCATACTGATGGAGGGCTTCTTTTTTTTCTGCAGTAACTTCTCCCAGAATGGCGCCTATTTTACATCCCGCAGCCATAAGGCAAGAGGTCTTTTTGGCAATGATTTCAATATATTCATCTTCAGTAATGGAAAAATCTTTATTCTTTTGAAGTTGAATAATTTCCCCATCAGTAACTGTAGCTGTGGCGCCGGATACGGTTTTCATAATATCAGTATTATTGTCTTCAACCAGGAGGTAGAAGGATTTAGCATACAGATAATCGCCAACCAATATTGGCAACTGATTTCCCCATTTACTATTAGCTGATGGATTTCCCCTTCGAATATGGGCATTGTCAATAACATCGTCATGGAGCAGTGTGGCCGCATGAATAAATTCAATAATACCGGACAGGTGGATGGCACGATCTTTAGGACCCTGGTATCCTGTTAATTGGGCGCTTAAAAGGAGTAAAACTGCACGTAGCCTTTTTCCGCCACTGCTGCAAATATAATTTCCGATTTGTGAAAGCAGGGGATTATCCGAGTCAAGGAGGTCCTTGAGATGTTGATCAACCTTTAAAATATCCTCATCTATTAAAGAGGAGATAGTTGCCGGTAACATGATAACTCCTTGTTTTTAATAAAATAGTCTAAATATAACCTAGGATTAAGATCCCAGGTGGGAATTGTCAAATTTTTTTTCCTGCAAGTAGTGATAGACCATCATACCAGCCAAAGCCCCGTCACTTGCGGCAGTGACAATCTGTCGGAGGGCTTTTTGACGGCAATCTCCTGCTGCAAACAGGCCGGGAAGACTGGTGGAGAGTTTTTCATCAGTTATTAAAAAACCCTGTTTATCTGCTTGAACCATATTATTAAGCCAATCTGTATTGGGCTTGGTGCCAATATAAACAAAAAGACCATCAGCCTTATGAACAGAAGTAGAGTCCTCTTTTTTATTGTAGATGATAATTTCTCTCACCTGAGTATTTCCCTTTATCTCTTTTACTATAGAATTCCAGAGAAAGTCTATTTTGGGATTTTGGAAAACTCTTTCTTGCAGAATTTTATCACCTCGCAGAGCATCTCTTCGGTGAATAATGGTTACTTTTTTGGCGAATCGGGAAAGAAACATAGTTTCTTCTAAGGCGGAATTTCCACCTCCCACCACCATGATCTCTTTTTCTCGAAAGAGGGGGCCGTCACAGGTAGCACAATAGGAAACACCTCGTCCGGCAAACTTTTTCTCCCCGGGCACATCCAGTTTAATCGGGCAAGCGCCGGTTGCAATGATTAAGGTTCGAGCTGAGAGGATCTCTCCATTAAGCAAGGTAAGGGTATAAGAGTCTGATTCCTTTTGGTACTCCACTGATTTAACTCCTTTTTGCTCAATAGGTAAATTATGTCTTCGCACTTGCTTTTCCATCAGGCTGATAACTTCAAAACCACTTACAGGTTCAGGAAATCCGGGATAGTTTTCAATAGTATCAGTGGTTATGGCCTGTCCTCCGAGGATGCTTTTTTCCAGCAAAATTGCCTGAAGACCTGTCCTGGCAACATAAATTCCAGCGCTCAGCCCAGCCGGCCCGCCACCAATAATAACAGAGTCGTATATGTTCATGGAAAGTCTCTCCTGCTTATAAATACAGCTGTTGAGCTGTTGTGCTTTTTTTGCTTATCAGCCATCAGCTGCTTTTTTTATCTATGCTTTCTTTCTCGTATTTTTTTTCGGATTTCTTCCTGTCTTTTTTGAATTTCTTCTTGTCTTTTTTGACGATTAAAAGGCATATTTTCGTGATAATATCGTCCTCCCCATAAGCCTTCTCCAGTTTCAGGATTTCTCAATTGCAAAGGCTCAGGAGAAAGGGCGCTGTTTAAATATCTATCTGTCCTTGTTTTAATTCGCTCAACTTCTTTAAGATCAATGGCATGTTTTGAAGCAATAGCTTTTAGATCATTTGAGGAGTAAGCCTCCAAGGCAATTTGCCTTTGCCGCTTTATAGGAAGAGAAGAAAATTGACGATAGATGGTTGCAGCATAGATATTCTGCCGGTTATCCTTTTTAAAAGAAGATCCGGTTACTGTGAGCAGTTCTCCTGGTAAAAACTGAATTTGTTGTTGCTCTGCATACCATAGGGGGGATACGTGCACAATATACTCACCGGAAGAAGTTAAAAGAAGCAGATGAAGCCCCAATTCAGCAACCGCACGATTTTTTTTCTCAAAGACCTCCTTAATACTTCCCTCAATGGTAGTTATGGTCCCCTCCTGGTAAGGGGTTTGTTTTCCAGTACAAAAGCGGGGAAAACAATAAATAATAATCAAGAAATGTAAACTAATAAAAAATGCTATTTTCTTTTTCACAAAAAGCCCTCCTATGCTGCGTTTCCATATTTTATTAGAATATTATAGAGGTAATCAAATGTCAATAAAAAGAGGGATAAAGAGAGCAGGAATCAGCTTATCAGCCATCGGCTTATTAGCTGTTTTAAAAAGAGGGCC
>JAUWIR010000280.1 GCA_030605265.1 Pseudomonadota bacterium
ATTCACATATTTGAGGTGCCTCAATTAGTATCAGAGGGGGGTTTTTCCAAATTACCCCTTCTTCCTTCCTATTTATACCTTGCCGGTCAACACGAAGTGTTGCAGGAAAATATTCAATTGCCCTGGGATGAAACTATCTCTTATGTTGTCGGGGAATTTGGGAAACAACTTGGGGCCAGAGTGCCTGCCCGACTTGTCTCTTCAGCCAAGTCGTGGCTGTGCCATCCCGGAGTGGACCGCAAGGCGGCGATTTTGCCCTGGGGGGCTTCAAAAGAGCTGCAGAAACTTTCTCCAATAGAGGCTTCCTCACGTTATTTGCAGCATATCCGGGATGCCTGGAATTATCAGATTGCCGAAGGAAGGGACCAGGATAAACTGGAAAACCAGGAAGTCATTTTAACTGTTCCTGCTTCCTTTGATGAGTTTGCCCGTGAATTAACCCTTGAGGCTGCTCAGAAAGTAGGACTCAATCAGATCACTCTTTTGGAAGAACCTCAGGCTGCATTTTATTGTTGGATTGCCAATAATGGTAATAATTGGCACAAATATCTCCACAATGGCCAAATTGTGCTTATTTGTGACATAGGTGGGGGAACTTCGGATTTTAGTTTAATTACTGTCCAAGAAAGCGGAGGAAAACCTCTCTTTACACGTTTAGCTGTTGGGGACCATTTAATTTTAGGGGGCGACAATATTGATATGGCTTTAGCTCGGCAGATTGAAGTATCTTTGTTCAGTGAGCCGGGAAAACTCGACTCAGGCCAATGGGCCACCCTTACCCACAACTGTCGGATGGCTAAGGAGGAGTTACTATCAAAGGAGAGTAAAGAGGATAGTTGGCCTATTATTATTCAGGAGAAAAGTAGCCGACTTATAGGAAGCACCTTAAAATATGAGTTAACCAAAGAAGAAATGCTCAAGGTAATTGAGGAGGGTTTTTTCCCCATAACAGATTTAGAAGAAGAGCCTCAAAAAGCCTCCCGGGCCGGCATACAGGAATGGGGCTTGCCCTATACTCATGATACGGCCATATCTCGCCATTTATCTTCCTTTTTACGAAAGCACCAGGAGGATATGAGGGAAGATCAACAAAAAGGGGGCCAACATGTATCTGATTTCATTATGCCTGATGCAGTCTTATTCAATGGAGGCGCCCTTAAGCCCCCATTTTTCCAAAAGAGAATAACTCAGGCCATGGAACATTGGACTACTCTTGCCAATACTTCATTACCAAAAAGCCAAAGCCCTCTGGTATTATCGAATGACAGCGCTGATCTCGCAGTAGCCTACGGGGCGGCCTATTATGGTCTGGTTCGAAAAGGCCGGGGAATTCGCATAAAAGGGGGGATTGGCAGGTCCTATTATATTGGGGTGGCCACAGAACAGAAAGGGCCCGCCGCGCAACAAGCTCTTTGTGTTATTCCCAGGAAAATGGAGGAAGAACAGGAGGTGGAGATTAAAGATAAGGAGTTTTCCCTCCTTATTGGTGAACCGGTGAGCTTTCCGGTTTTTTCCTCCAGCACCAGATTGTTGGATCAGGCTGGAGATCTTCTTTCAGTCGATGAAGAATCCTTTACTGTTTTGCCGCCGATACAAACCATTTTACGCCGTGGCAGGGCAAAACTAAGAGAAGTCCCCGTACATATCAAGGCCAGATTAACTGCTATTGGAACAATTGAGTTATGGTGTGTTTCCCGACAGAAAGATCGGCAGTGGAAATTGCAGTTTGGAGTTCGAGAGGGAAAACCAGGGCCCAAAGATACTGTAGTTGAGCAGGAAGCTGCTACTGAAGATGAAGTTTTGGAGGCCGGCAGAATAGGCCCCTTGTTTAAAGCAGTCTTTGACGGTAATGTCCAAGAGCTTTCCTCTGAATTTAAAGAAGTGGCCCCAGAGAACCTTTTGAAAATGATAGAAAAAGCGCTTCAAACCCAGCGGCAGAATTGGCCGGTTTTTACTCTTCGCCAAATGAGTGAAATGTTATTGGCCTGTATTACTCAAAGGGGCCAATCGGTAAGGCACGAAGCCCGATGGTTCCATTTAACCGGCTTTTGTCTTCGTCCCGGATTTGGGTATAACATGGACGATTGGCGGGTAAAAAAAGTGTGGAAAATTTTTCATCAGGGATTGTCTTTTCTTAAAGACAGAGAAACTCGTATTCAATGGTGGATTATGTGGCGCAGGTTGTCAGGGGGTTTAAACCAAAACCGGCAAACAGAAATTTTTCAAAAAATAGCGCCCTATTTATTACCTCAGAAAAAGAAACCCACAGGGCCAAGACCTTCCGTGCATGAGCTGGCTGAGATGTGGCGTTTGGCAGCAAGTTTAGAGAGGTTGCCGGAAAAGGAGAAAGAAGAATTAGGGGGTGTTTTATTGAACAGGTTGGCCAAAAATGCTCAGTCCCCGGACCTTTGGGCCCTGGCTCGCCTCGGCGCCCGGCAGCCCTTTTATGGGGGGCTTCATACGGTAGTTTCCCTTGAGGTGGTTGAAGAGTGGCTTGAGCAATTGTTGGCCCTTCAAACACTGCCGAAAGAGGAAAAACTTTTTACCTTAAGTCAGCTTTCAAAAAGGAACCCTGATAGATCCAGGAATGTGAGTGAAGAGGTTCGGCAAAAGGTTATTGACTATTTACTAAAAGAAAAAAAGGACCTTGAATCCAGGTCCTCAAAAAAGCATGAACTCCATATGATCAATCAAACTATCGAAGGTATAGAAAAAATAACCCCCTTCCAAACCAAAGAACAGGCCCTCCTCTTTGGAGAATCTTTACCCAAAGGATTACATTTAAAATCATAAGGGATTAGCCTTAAGCTTTCCTTAAGCCGGCCCCCCCGTTAACTTTGATGGATTTATTAATAAAGGCCGGCTAAGGTATATCATAAATTAAGCTGATAAGCCTTTGTGCCTTTGTGCCTTCTTTTAACTTGTTATTGATTTCTATAACGATAATTTCTAATATCCAACGGCAATAATGGCTTTAAAAGTCTCCCATTACTATAACCTTGTCTATCTAACAAATCCATTGCCTCCTGGATGAGTGCATATGTTTCCTTCTGAGCTTCACAATCCTTTATCCAATCATTGAAATCAGGCGAGCCCTTTGACTTAGAGCAACCGTCTGTTTTCGAAAGAAGGTAGTGAAGTTGCCAGTAACTCTGGAAGTAGGAATCTGATTCTACCAGCCGGTATATTTGATCGAGATTGTAAATATATATATTTTTCCTTTGTTCATTTAATAAGGTAGAAGCAAAAATATTTTCGAAGAAGGAATTGATTGTATTCCTTATTATTGCTACTATTTGAAGAAGAGCATCTTGAACAGAAAGTACTGTAATATTTACTTGATAGGGGTCACTAAATTCCACCCCGTCATTCACTGTCAGGCTGACAATATATTCACCTGAAGTATCAGCTACAAAGGATGTCTCTGAAGAACTGCTCTTAGAAAGTTGACTGCTGCTACCACTAGGCCTCTGTTTCAAATTCCAGTCATAAAAAAGTGGGGCCCCATCGGGATCATTGCTATGGCTTCCATTTAGGGTTATGGTATCTCCTAAAACAGCTAATTGATCTTCACCTGCATTTGCTATAGGTTTTGTATTTGATTGGAAAGCGCCGGGTATTATTAATGATCCGGAAAGAGGATTGTATTCGCTCTCAGGTATAAACGGTATAATGTCGCATTGTCCACTGTTTATTACTTCAAAATTAAGATTAAATAAACAACTGCCTATATTCATCCCATTAGCGCAGATAAAACTAACCCAAATTTTTTTCTCTGTATAATTATCTATAAGGTTCCAGGCAATAGCGCTTGAAAAACCCAGGAATATTTCTCCTGAAGGGCCGTAACCTGTTTGGTTTCCACAGGTAATCCCCTGGAATTCTAATATGGTAAAATCATATTCAAAAGCAATGTCGTAGTTGTATAAAAATTTCTCCTGATCTATGAAAACAGGTACGGAAATGGAGTCACCCGGATTAAATACCATTGAGGGGACACTAATTTGAAGGGGGTTTGCCTGAATAAAAGCCGGAGAAGATAAATATCCAACTAGAATAATAACTATACATGTAATTATTTTTTTCATTATTTAGTCTCCTTTTTATATATTATGAAAAGACGCTGAACATAAGTACAGCAATAAATGCACATAGAATATTATTTTTTATTGAGTGCCACGAGCTCATGTGGGTATCTACTCAATTAGTTTTTGTTCAAGATAGTATTTCAATGATTTTGTAATTGAATATCAACAGGAATTAAAGTTATTTTTCAAAAGTAATTTTTTTAAAAAATATTTTTAAATTAATTAAATTAATATTGAGAGTCAAAAAATCATTTATAATCATTTATAGGTCGTCAATTTTTCTATTTTTTTATTACAAAAAAAACAGAAAAATTGAAAATGAGGAAGGTAAATTTTCAATTAGGCATGGAAGAGTTAATGGAAGGTTGTTGGAAAAACACAAATTACTATAGGGCCAACATTTTTAGATGTAATCCTTCATGGTTCATGATTCAGGGTTCAAAAGTTCATGGCTTATGTTCACTGCTTATGGTTCTCAAATTAAAGTTCAAAAATTTACAGGAGAACTAAATTTTATTTCAGCTCTTCCAGCTCTCTCATTCTGAGTCTGGCAGGATGAATATAAAATTCATCTTGTGGTGAGGCATTATGTATAAATGCCCGATAAGCTTCAGCAGCCTCTCTCTTATAGCCCATAGTTTCACAACTAATGGCCTTATTATAGTAAGCATCGGCATCATTAGGATTCAATTCTAAGGACTTATTAAAATCGATGAGAGACAAATCATATTGACCATTATTTTGATAGACAATCCCCCGGTTAAAATAAGCTTTAGCCAGATCAGGTTGCCTTTCAATCACTATATTAAAATCAGCAATGGCCAGAGCATATTCTCCTTGATCATCATATATACTGCCTCTGTTGAAATAGGCTTTGGTTATGTTTTTATTTAAAGAAATCGCCTTACTATAATCTTCAATAGCCAATTTTTGCCTACCCTGGGTATTATGAGAATTTCCTCGGTTATAGTAGGCTTGTGCATTTTTCGGATGTACCTCTAAAGCTTTATTGAAGTCTGCAATTGCTAAATTTTGTTTTCCTGTCTGGGTATAAGCTATCCCTCTTTTAATATACAATTTAGCAATTCCGGGATTAATGCTGATGCCCTTAGTATAGTTCTCTATGGCGGAATCGTACTCTTCTTTTGTTTGATAAATAAGGCCCTTAAAGAAATGAGCATTCAAACAATCAGGGTTTATCTCTATGACCCTGTCAAAGTCTTCTAAGGCCAAGTCAAATTTTCCTTTGGCCAGAAAATTTTTTCCTCTTTTAATATAGACCTTCTCAATCCAGGGATTGATAGCAATGGCCTTGGTATAGCTACTAATTGCCTTATCATATTTTTTTTGGGCTTCATGCACAGCTGCTATTTTAAGAAATGTTTTAAAATCATTGGGATTTATTTTTATGATTTTATAATAGTTTATAAGCGCTTGTTCATATTCTTTTTTCATTTGGTACAATAGCCCTTGAAAATAGTAGGCTTCTAAATTATTAGCTTCTAATTGGATGGCCTGGTTAAAACTCTTTATGGCCATTTCATAATTACCTTTCACCTTATAAACTCTTCCCAATTTAGTAAACACTTCTCCTTTATGGGGATTTATTTCAATTGCCATGAGATAATTTTTAATTGCCTGATTATATTTACCCATTCCATAGTAACACAGTCCTCTTTGGTAATAGGCCTCAAAATTATCAGGGGCAATTATAATTACTTTATGGCAATCTGCTATAGCCAATTCTAAGGCACCCTTGGCGTAATTGGTCAAACTTCGATGAAGGTAACTTCTTAATAAACCAGGTCTAAGATCCAAAGCTGTATTGAAATCGAAAATAGCTAAATCGTATTCTCCCTGTCCATAGAAAGCTTCTCCTCGCAGATGATATGCTTGCGCACTTTTCGGGTCGAATTCGATAACTTGATTAAAATCAACAATAGCTTTATTGTATTGATTTTTTATAAGATAAGCTTGGCCTCTATAATAATATGAATTTTTAATATTTTTTGTTAAATCAAGAATCGTTTGGTCATACTGTTCATTAGCAATGCGCTGTTCATCAGTCGCATAAAGAACCGTTGTCCCTTCCGCAGCCATTCTCTTTTCCCTCCTGCCGGATAATGAAAGGTCGCATCAATAGTAACTTTATCTAGTATTTTATTTATCAATGTAATTGTGACTCTAATTTATCTATTCGGATAATTCGTGTGGGTTATCAGGGAAGAAATGG
>JAUWIR010000604.1 GCA_030605265.1 Pseudomonadota bacterium
AAATTTAAGGAAGGAATTTAGCTAATGGTGAATCCGCCCTTTTTGAACATAAAATCCGGAATCAGGAAAAAAGTGTCCACTACTTTCCGGATTTAGTGTCCGGTAACCTCCGGATTTAGTGTCCAGTAAACCCCGGATTTGGTGTCCAGTTTAAAACGGATTTGCTGTCCACTTCCGTCCGGATTATACATCACACTTTAAAAAGAATCATATCATCAAAGTAGGGTAATTGGAATTAAATTAAAGTAGGCTAATTGAAATTAATGGACAATACTAAATAAATTAATTTGTCCTAAACCTTTGAACCCTGAACCTCCGAACCCCTGCACCTTCGAACTTTGAACCCCTGAACGGTTATAAACTATCTAATGAATTGTGATGCCCAACTGCGCACCTGTTTTCCATTGAGCACATGAAAATAACGAAGCTTCTGTAAGGTAATATGGCTAAATGATGAAAGGGGGAGAAAAAGGAGTCTTTTTTTCTGAAGGGTAGCGTAGTTTTTTGTAAATAAAGAAGGCTTTTTTTTAGCCACTACGGCAATATACTGATGCTCTGCATAGTAAAGGCCTGCCATGATAAGTCGCTCTGCATCACTGGGGGCGGTAATAAATTTGCGGTCCTCCCACACATCAGGGATGAATTGAGGAGGGTAAATAAATAGAGCCCCTCCATAGAAACATCGTGCTACCCCCGGCCCTACCAACTCTTTTTTATAATCAGTGGCATAGAAAGCAAGGGTTGATTCCTCTTTATGTTCCGGCAACCAGGTTAATCGATAGGGGTATTTTTCTTTGTCCATGTGATCATCGAAAATGAAAATAATAGCCCCCACCTCACCATGAATTTGGGGCTCTTCCTTTACATAGATTTTCCCTAAATGATAATTTCGAAGGGTCTCTCGTATATGAATCCCATCTTTCAAGGTGCTCTGAAATTCCTCAGACCTTACTTGGGAAATTTGGGCTATTTTTAAGGCCCGCTTCCTGACGTAACCACAGAAATTTTCAATAATTTCATCCTCCGGGGGCCAGGAGCAGACGGTATTGGGATTCCAACAGGTCTTCCATTGCTTTTTTTGTTTTTTACCAGGCTTTTTTTCTAATTTGATTTTTTTCCACTCCCTGGCTATTGAAGGTACAACTCGACAAGCTGGAAAAACTAATTTATTCACCCTTACTGATTTATCTGTCATTTTTATGGTAGGGTAGGGTGGTTCCACCTCGAATAAAGGATAAAATTTAGCCGTCTCAATCAATTTAAGGGCATATCCATCTCCCATAATACCCTTGGCTGCAACAACCATTTCATATAAATCAGGGATTAATCTATTTTTTATTAGAGACAACTTTTTCATATATTGGAGGGCGGTTTGAAGATCCTGGAGGCTTAGGCGATAGATTTCCTCAGGAAAATCCTTTTGGAATTCATCTCTTGTTTTAAGGAGTAATTTTTTTAACCCTTCTGTTTTTTCAAATTCCTTAAAATAAAGGGTCCCTTTTATCTTTTCATAAAGATAGGTAAAATAGGGGACCTCACCAAGGATATTGTAAAGGGAATCAGGGTGAATTGTATAGAGAGAAATTTCCTGTGGACTTTTGCCTTTGGGGCGGCTTTTGAATTCAGTTTGATAATAGTGGAATATGAAAGGTAAATGATGGATAGAGAAAACAAAGAGAATTTTTCCAAATTCCAAGCTTAATTCCTGAAGTCTTGAAGCCATATACTTTGCCTGGATATCATTTTGAAGAGAATAATAGGAATTTTTTTTGGAAACAAAATCTGTATATACTGCCTGCACATAGGCAGGAAGCCCGATTTTTTCTAAGGCAAAATCATCCGGAAAAATTAGGCCGTGATGTGTGGATGATTTTTGTTTTTTCCA
Organism: Pseudomonadota bacterium; assembly: GCA_030605265.1. Lineage (GTDB taxonomy): Bacteria > SZUA-182 > SZUA-182 > DTGQ01 > DTGQ01 > JAUWIR01. The sequence goes on from JAUWIR010000604.1 coordinate 1,886, forward strand.
AATTTGACGACAAATTTCTCCCATTTCACAATTAATAAAATGTATGGGAGATCCATCCTGCATAGCCAGACGAATTGATTCGGTCATGCCGTCACAGGGATCGATGGGAAAGTAGTGATGGAAATCTCTTTCTTTGGCCAGGACGACAGTTATGTAAGGGAGGAGCTGTATTCCTTGTAAGGTTTTTGTATAATATGCTTCAGGAAGCCCAATTGCAAGACAGTCAAAGGGCGTATCCAGAAGAGTTTCTTTTACTTGTAAAGCAAAACTCACTTTACCGGCGATGATAGGTAAAAAGCAGATGTTGTCCAGCCAGAGTTGACCCTTTTTGATAAGGAACTTTTTTTTCATAATTACATAATTCTAATCAGGTTTCTTCTTGGTCTTCTTCCTCTGACCAATCCTTTTCGCTGGTAAAGAAATCTTCAAGGAAAGCAAAATTTTTTAAGTTCTTCGGGTTAATCTGAGATGCCTTTTTTTTCATCTCCAGGGCATCTTTGCCAAGAATCTGCTCAACTGCCTTCGTAAAGACCTGCTGCCAGGGGAGCTTTTTATTCATAGGAGCATATTCATGCATTTTTATAGCATAACGAGAAATGTTGATCCCATCCCGAATACTATGTTCAAAATGCGCATTATGGCTTTTTTGCAGAAAATTTAAGGTGAGGGTTAAAATTTCTTTTGGAGCAAAGGGGAGGTTATATTTCAGTATGTCCAGCTCTTCTTCTCTGGTAGGCAATTCCAGCTGAATCATGGGTTGAAGACGGGAGATAATATAATCAGGGATTTCGTAGGTTGAGGCATCGTCATTCATGGTCACGCAACATCGAAATTCAGGGTGCGCCTTGATTTTGACCCCAGCAATGATACTTTCCACGTATCTTCGATTATCTAAAAGTGGCGCTAGTGAGCAGCAATTCTCGGTGAAAGATAAAATTAGAGTTTTTCACAAAAAGTTTAGGAGTTTTAGAAGTTTTACTTTAATGGGCCCCTATTTTTTGAAGAATTTTTGTAGACTTTAACTAAAAATTATTAGA
>JAUWIR010000226.1 GCA_030605265.1 Pseudomonadota bacterium
AATATTGGAGATGCCGTCAATTCCAAAGTTATTAACACCCGTTGCCTTGGCCTTTCCGGCAGCGCCCACTGTGAAATCAACCTTTACTACTCCGCTGTAGCCCACAACAGAGCCTAAAAAGCCGGTTGATGGGCCGGTATAATTAATGGTATTTGTTCCGCCGCCGCCGTCTATGGTTCCGGGAAGTACGGCATTTTGCTCGAAGATAAAGGTGTCGTTACCGCTGCCGGCCTTTATATTCTCAACGTTGGTAGCTGTTACCTTATTGCTGCCGGCAACGATCAGCACCTCGCCGCTCTTCTTGACAGTAATGGTAAGATCGACGGTCACTTGAGAAAAATCCAGGATGTCAGTGCCTTCGTTCTTTTGCTCAATAACCGTATCAACACCCCAGTTGTTGGAAAATTTATAGATGTCGTTGCCTTTAAGGCCGGTCAGTGTATCGTTTTGGCTGGTACTGGTGAGAGTATCATTGCCGTCCGTGCCGGTAATGTCTCCCAAAAGATGGGTGTATATATTGGGTGTATATATAATGATAGAAGCCGGAAAAATGGTAGAGGCAGGGAAAAGAGTTGGTGTTTCAATAAGACCGGTGCGCACCTCAAGTGCCCAATCCCCGCCCAGTGTGACAGGTCCTGTATTATTGGAAGAGGCTGCGACATCTGCGCCAATAATCCGGCTCAAGCTTTGGACAAACTGAATCCCTGTCTCACCTTGAGCCACATTACAGCCGTAAAGCAAAATATCGGCCTCAGGAGTGAGCGCCTCGTCCCAGGATTTAAGCTCGCTCACGTTTTGCTTCAGCGTGTTAATGCCGATTCTACTGTCTCCCAATCGCAGCATCCCGGAGGCGCCGTGGGAGAAGATATGCACAGCGCTTATATTTTGGTATCCGGCCAAGACTTCACTAATCTGCTCAAGGCCATCCTGATGGTGATCAAGGATAACCACCTCAAGTCCTGAGCTATCGCTTGCCAAAAGACCATCAATGAGACTTTCATATTCTTCTATTGATGGGTCAATAAAAGCGATTTGTCGAACTGATTCTGATGTATGATGAATACCATCATTCTTATTTACATTATTATCCAGATTATTATTTACATTTACTTGCAGAGTGGGCTCATTCGCTCCGGACTCTACCGCAATAACAAATAAGGCCCCTTCGCTCACTGGCGGAGGGTTGGCCGCATTTAAAGTTTCTACCAATATATCAGTCTTTGGCCGAGCGGCAGATGGAATCAATTCATCAGAGAGTGTATCATTCTTCTCTTGGGAATTTACTGAAGTAAAAAGATTTACTGACACAAAATCGCAATTATGCTCGGGATTTATAGCCGGAAGCTTTGCTTCGTTGTCTATTGGACAAATGGGCAAAGGGGCCGGAGTTTCATTGATGGGGTGCATGGTAGTTTCGGATTCGCCAGCTTGATCATCCGGATCTTGGCAGGAGGTCTCTTCCATATCCTCAAACAAGTCTTCCAATTCAGCTTCCGGATGATAGTGATGATCTTGCTCTACGAGGGCTGCCTGATTATGAAGGGAGTATTCTTCTACTTCCGGGAATAGATTGGTTGGTTGCTCGGACAAGACACCGACAGATAGATAGATGCCGTCGCCGGAAAGGAGTATCCTGGGCTCTAAGGCCTCAATCAGATAATTTGATTTATCACTCCCCATTGACGTATTCTACCCCTAGAATATAGTTTAATAAAAGATATAAAAGTGATACTTAATAAGAATGAAAGGGCTTGCAATAGAGGTGCCAAAAAGAGAAAAGACTTTTTTGGGGGGAAAATAGATATAAAAAGGGGAAAATAGCTATAAAAAAATTTACAATTTCAATAGGTTAATATAGGCTAATAAATAAAAAGGGGCTAACAGAAAAGGTATAGCAAGGATTTTATTTTTGGTTATTATGTATTTTTTTTCACAAGAGTTTTTGTAAAATTAATAACTCGTCTCTTCTAACCCATTCTTTATATTTAGTAAAAGTGTTATTATAGAATAACTCCATAGTGTATAAAAATCATTATCCTCTGAAACGAAGATAGCATAGCACATGAGACGATATCATGAGACGATATAAGGTTATAGAGAAAAAATGAATGGTAAAATATTTCAGCTAGACAGCATAGATTTTTTAGGTTATTATTTTTGATTATTATGCAGGGGACTGAATTGCCCTCAAATAATTCCAAATAAGTCAGATCCTTAGATTTTTGTTGCAGTAGGAAGGAAATAGTGGTTATGAATCAAAATGAAAACATGGACCATACCTTAGCTGTTTTTATTGATTTCGAAAACCTGGCCATCGGATTTCAAGATACAAACCAGCTATCAGAAGCCAAGTTCAGCATAAATAAAATATTGGAACGATTAGTGGAAAAAGGCAAAATCATCGTCAAGAAGGCTTACGCTGATTGGGGACAATACAAAAACTATAAAAGAAATCTTCACGAATTTGCCATAGAACTTATTGAAATTCCAAAACGTTCACTTAGCGGAAAAAACTCTGCCGACATACACCTTTGTGTTGATGCCATGGACCTTTGTTATTCCAAAGTTCATATTAATACTTTTGTTATAGTTTCGGGGGATAGCGACTTTTCTCCTCTTGTTTCCAAGTTGAAAGAAAATGGAAAAAGGGTGATTGGGGTGGGAATGAAAAAATCTACTTCAGAGCTTTTGATTGGCAACTGTGATGAATTTATCTATTATGAAGACCTGGAGCAAAAGGATTCCAGCCCTCCCAGGCTACCCAGAAATACCCCCAAAATCAAACGAGAAGGATTTCAATTATTGATCAACTCGACAACCGCTTTAATGAGAGAAAATAAGGAAATTCTCTGGTCTTCCATGATTAAAGATACCATGAAACGAAAAAGCCCCTCATTTAGTGAATCTGCTTACGGCTACAGAAATTTCAGTGAATTATTGGAAGATGCAGAAAAAAGGGGCCTTGTTTCCCTTCGCATAGATCAAAGAAGCGGTACCTATGTGGTTACCGGCTTTGGAAATGAAAATCAAAAGAAAAAAATTTAAAATCGACTTCTTGTAGTATTCGCTAAAATGCAGCTGGAAAATAATAAGGGGAAAGAAAAAATTAAGCAGCCTCCCGGTATTCCAGAAAACCTAAAGTCATACCACTCTTTTCTACTGTATTAACTATCTTTTCTACTTTCTTTAAGATGGGTGATTCAATAAAACTTTCCCCACATTGCGTGCAAACCAATGCCGGCACATCCCTTACCACAATAAGCTTATCTCTTCCCAGCACATAAGGTAAAGAGGTTTTCCCTTTCTCCCCTGCAGGATAGGATGGACATTTCATTTCTTCTTCCTCCTTTCCTTGAATCCTTTTTCCCATTGCAGAAGATTAGGTTCATAAACAGTTACATCCCAAACCATTTCATCTTCTGAATCCACTCCTACTACTAGCAGAAAAAAACTCTATGCGACACCGAAACCCCTATGAAATTTCAAAGAACTTAAACCCTTTATTTCCAACAATATAAATGAGATAGCTCCTGATATTAAAATATGGGAATTGACTTCGGATATCATCTTCATATCCTCTTACCTGCTCTATATCCTTCTGCCTCGCCTCTTCTAATTCTAATATCTTAAGCTTATTTCCTTCTACATTACTAAAATACTTAAATTCTATCAAAAATTTTTGGTGCTTGTATTTGGTATGAAATTTCCCTAACATTTCCCAATCACTGCGTCCGCTCGGATAATTATTCTCAATAGCAAAGGTAAAAGCATGGGATAGGTATCTTGCACATAATTCGTAAAAGGTTGTCCGATAAAAATTTTCATTCATTTTATCAAAAATTTGAGCAGGGAACTGTTTCACATATACATCCCAATACCCTTGAAATAATTTACATATATCCATTTCTTGGGAAAATCTCTCAAATATTTCTGTATATCCCCTGGAGACCTCTATATCCTCTATTATGTTAAAATACTCAGTGAATATCTTTTTCATTGTCAGGTTAGGGAGCTGCATCCTGTATTCATCCTTAAAGGTCAACATCCCAAGATAAAACAAACTTATCGGATAAAAATCCCTGTCAAAAAATTGATTTATATTAAACTTAGAGGAGATCATCGCCTTATCGTAACCAAGCTCTTTTTCAAATAATAAAGTCTCCAGCATTTCCTTTGCATTCTCTTCTCTATGAGTCAACCGCTTGATCCAATTTAGATCCGTGCGTAAATTCTCATCTATTATCTCGCCGGGTATTTCTCCCTTCTCTAATACAAGATTTTTTAAAAAATAGGTTAAGATAGTCGAATTATATAAGCTCTCCCCAGTCTCCGGTAAAAACTTGTACCCATTATAATTCTCAATTAACAGATGCTTTATTTCTGAGAGATTACTCTTATCAAACCCATAAGAATCATATATTTCTTCCAGATATCTATCCACTTCATCTTGTGTAAAGCCTAACATATTTAAGGTATTTTTCTTTAAGGTAATAAACTCGGCAATATTAAATCCACTTGTCAAGTCATCCATAGTTATTGGCAATACACCAGTTATAAAAACTCTTTTTATAGCGCCTTCGCCAATTCCTGCTTTTATCACCTTAAACCATGTTCTCAAGAAGGAATCCCTGGTGGTTAGTTCATAATATAGTCCATCCTGATGCGATGTAATCAATTGATTGGTAAAATTATCATATTCATCTATAATTAAATATATTGGAGGAAGGTGTTTTGACTTTATATAAGATAAAATTGTATTTAAGCTTTCAGAGATTGCCTCTCCAAGGTCTATAGAGAAATCGTTAAGATATTTTTTATAGGCGGCCATAAATTCATTAACAACATTTCTAAAAATACCTGAAAAACGAGCCTCAATAAACTTTATATCCGGCTTCACTTCCACTTTAGAAAAATCAAACCGCATAACTAAATATTTATTTCGCTCTGAAGTTGGAGTTTTGGATATATATAAGTCCTTAAATAAAAAATCAAACCTTTCCCTTCGATTTATATCATAATAACATTCTAATACAGAACACCATAAGCTTTTGCCAAACCTTCGTGGTCTTAAGAATATAGGCGCTTTATATTTCTCTAACTCTTCTATAAATTTCGTCTTATCAACGAAAAAATAATTATCTTCGATTATTTCCTCAAAGTTTCCTATTGCATATGGAATTTTTTTCTTCATTACATTTTCCTTAAACTTAAACAAAACGTATTTAACGTTTTCATTTTTTAAGGCGCGCGGTTGCTTGGATCTTTCCCGCAAGATATAAAGGATAATTATATAATTTTTTGTTTTCTCTATTAAGATTTATTGCAGAAATTTTGATGCTTAAGTTTGGCGAATATTTATTTATATAAACTGAAAGACTTTTAGCCTTTGTTCTTGACCCTGATTTAACTTCAACCGGTACTATATTATTATTAATTACTCTTAAAAATTCTATCTCAGAATTTCGACCAACCCAGGAAAACAGTTCGTTACATCCATCTGAAACAAATTCTTGGGCAACAAAATTCTCTGCATAATATCCTTTATACTGTCCATAATCCTGATTTAAAATTGAATCAAACGGTAGATTAAGAATACATCCAAGTAGACCAGTATCAAATAGATAAAGCTTAAAAGTATTATCATTACTAAAATTTTTTAATGGTAGGACCGGCTTTTTTGCAATATAGACTTTTATAACAATCCCTGACTTTAAAAGCCAGTTTATTGGGCCTGCAAGTTGTGCAAATTTAGTTTTGTTGGGAATTACTCCTTTAAACCTGTACCTGCTTACTGATGCATCAATATTCTTTGATAATTGAATTGGTATATTTTCAAATACTCTATTAATATGAGCAGCGTTTTCCCCACCGGAATGCTTGGCAAAATCACTGCGATATCCCTGAATTATCCCTTGTTGTACCAATCTAATATTCGTAAATGCTTCATATAAATTCTCTTTTAAATCAAGATATCTCTTGATTGCTTCAGGCATACCTCCTGTTATATAGTAGATTTTCAATTCCCGCCATAAAACCCTATGAATTGCTTCTGAAATAACAGTCTTATTTGAAAAATCCGATAGTATATTTGCTTTTCTTTCATCAATGGCCATAAGAAATTCTTCAAAACTCATTGGATATAGATTTAAATAATCCACCTGCCCAACAGGAAAGGGCCCTTTATTGAGGCCAATATGTGAACCGGCACAGCACAGAGCTAATTCTCTCATATCTTCATTAAAATATTTAAGACTGGTCATCGCTTTCGCACATTCCTGAATCTCATCAAAAATTAAAACGTCCTCTTTTATATTTATATTTTTATTAAGGATGATTGAGATGTCATCAACTATCCTTTTTACATTGAAATTTTCTTTAAATACAAACTCCACATCATTTGCCTTTTCAAAATTAATATAATGGATTTGATTAAATTCTCTTTGACCAAATTCTTTTAATAAATACGTTTTGCCAACCTGCCTTGCCCCTTGTAATAACAGGGGCTTTCTGTACTTTGAATTCTTCCACTCAAGTAATTTTGTAAATAATTTTCTTTTCATAACGCATCAAATATAGTCTAATAAAACTTTTTTTGCAAGGAAAAAAAGAACAAAATATCTTTTTTTGCAAGATAAACTGATAAGAAGATAATTTCTGTGAGTGAAAAACTCCCCTAGCCACTGCCTAAAATGGGCTGATAAGTCCAAAAATTCTTCGGACAGATCAAAGAAGCGGCACCAATGTGGTTACCGGCTTTGGAAATGAAAATCAAAAGAAAAAATTTACCTGATGTGTGGGCTCAAATTCTTTGCAAGCAGACTTATCGCTAAAAGTAGCTCCCTTTTTCGTCCAAACAGAACCTGACATTTTTCCTTTTTTTTCTATCCTTTATTATCTCAACAGTTTTAAGAAAAGAAAAAGGCTGAACGATAATTTGGCTACCGACGTAAGCCGGGACACTTATTAAATTCATGATGTTACCTCAACAAGTTTATTCGAGTTTCTTGGCGGAGGCAAATCACCCATTTTATTTACTATCCAATCAAAAGGATCTACAAATTTTCTTTTAAATAACCGTTCAGCAGCAGTTGTTCCATCGAGTCGTTTCAAATAATAATTGTGGATAATGGTTAGTGTCTTCAACCTCTTAACTGAAATACCTCTTCCATTATGA
>JAUWIR010000565.1 GCA_030605265.1 Pseudomonadota bacterium
AGCTTTATGAGAAAACCTACATCAAACCCTTTTTTCTTACTCAGATGAAAGAGCTGGTTGAGCTTGAAGAAAAAATTCTGGAGTATAAGGGAGAAAACATTCCTGATGAATTATTACTTCAGGCTAAAAAGGATGGATTTGTTGACAAATATCTGGCCAAGCTTTTGGAAATGCCTGAGAAAGAAATTCGACAAAAAAGATATTCTTTGGGAATACAGGAAGGATGGGAGCCTGTTCCAGTGAGTGGAGTAGAAAATGCCGCCTACTATTTTTCCACCTATAATGCCCCTGATAAGACCACTGCCTCGAATAAAGGCAAAGTGATGGTCTTAGGCGGCGGCCCAAACCGGATCGGGCAGGGCATAGAATTTGATTACTGCTGCGTTCATGCAGCCTTTGCCTTACAGGATGCAGGCTATGAAACCATTATGGTCAATTGTAACCCGGAAACAGTTTCCACTGATTATGACACCTCAGATAAACTCTATTTTGAACCCCTGACAGTGGAGGATGTTTTAAGCATTTATGAAAAGGAAAAGCCTGAAGGGGTTGTCGTGCAGTTTGGCGGGCAGACCCCTTTGAACATTGCCAAAGAATTAGAAGAAGCAGGGGTTAAAATTTTAGGCACTTCCCCTGAAACCATTGATCTTGCCGAAGACAGGGACCGTTTTCGAAAAATGATGGAAAAGCTGGGCATCCCCATGGCTCAGTCCGGAATGGCCGGCAATATTCAAGAAGCCCTGACTATTGCTAAGCGGATCGGCTACCCTCTGATGGTAAGGCCTTCATATGTATTAGGCGGGCGGGGTATGGAAATAGTCTATGATGAGCAGATGCTCAAAGAGTATGTTGCTGCTGCCGTAGAGGTTACTCCTGACCGGCCCATTCTGATTGATAAGTTTTTGGATAATGCTATTGAAGCTGAAGCGGATGCCATTTCTGACGGCACGGATGCTTTTGTTCCGGCAGTTATGGAGCATATTGAGTTTGCCGGAGTGCATTCAGGGGACTCGGCTTGCGTTATCCCTCCCATCAGTATTCCTGAAAAGCACCTTCTGACCATCTACGAGTATACCAAAAAAATTGCACAAAAATTAAAAGTAGTAGGGTTAATGAACATACAGTACGCTATTTGCCATGATATTGTTTATGTACTGGAGGCCAATCCTCGCGCCTCACGGACAGTGCCTATTGTTTCTAAAGTGTGTGGTTTGTCCATGGCCCGCATGGCTATGCAGATCATGCTGGGCAAAAAGATTGCCGATCTTGAGCTTAAAGCGCGAACCATCCACCATTTTGGCGTCAAGCAGGCGGTTTTTCCCTTTTCCATGTTCCCTGAAGTAGATCCAATCCTGGGGCCGGAAATGCGCTCAACCGGAGAGGTCTTAGGGATTGCCGACTCTTTTGGCATCGCCCTTTTTAAGGCTGAAGAAGCCACCCGGCAACCACTTCCAACAGAAGGCATTGTGTTAATTACCGTAGCTGATAAGGACAAAGGCACAGTTGCCGAAGTGGCTAAACAATTCACTGACCTTGGATTTAACAGTAAAGCAACCGACGGTACTCATCAACTCTTAGCTGAAAAGGGGATCATTTCCGAGCTTGTCTTTAAAATGCATGAGGGGCGTCCAAACATTGTAGACGGCATTAAAAATGGAGAAATCCAATTACTGATTAATACCCCTATTGGCAAGCGAAGTCAGTACGATGACTCCTATATCCGCAAAACTGCCATTCAATATAAGATACCTTATATCACTACCTTGGCCGGAGCCTTTGCCGCCGTAAAAGGAATAGCCGCCTATCGAAGTGGTAAGGCGGAAGTAAGGCACCTGCAAAGTTATCACGCTGCTATTGAGTAACTAAGAAGCTTGTAAGGTTCGAAAATTTTCTGACTATTTTAAACTATAATACAATATAGTCTTGACTATTTTAAGCTATAGACTATAATAGTCAACATGAATATCTTTCGAAGTAAATATAAATACTGTTGGGATGTGTTATCAAAAGATCATAAGATGGTCTTTATTTCAGGGCCGAGGCAGTCAGGGAAAACTACCCTGGCCAAAGAAATAATCGGTCTTGATTTTACCAACCTTTGCCATTTCAATTATGATTATCTGGAAAATAAAGCCAAGCTGATTCAAGAGCCCTATTTTTTTCAGCAGATGAATCGCCAAAATAATTCCACTCCATTGGTAATCTTTGATGAAATTCATAAATATAAAGATTGGAAAAATTACCTGAAAGGGGTTTTTGATCAATTCCAAGGGCAGTATAAATTCTTGATTTCCGGAAGCGGTCGATTGGATACTTACCAAAAAGGTGGAGATTCCCTGGCCGGTAGATACTTTTTGTTGCGCCTTTGGCCCTTTACTCTGGGAGAGTTGGGAAACGACCATCTTTCTCCGGAAGCATTTTTAAAAAATCCAATACAAATACCCGATTTTTCAAAGAGTCAAAAACAACAGCAGATTTGGAATGACTTAGCCAATTACAGCGGATTTCCGGAACCTTATTTAAATAAAGATCCCTTATTTGTCCGCAGATGGACAAATACTTATCAAAAGCAACTTATTTATGAGGATATCCGCGATCTGGCCCAAGTTCGTCAAGCAGAGAATATGGCCCTCCTCTTTTCCTTGCTCCCTTCAAAGATTGGCAGCCCTCTTTCTTTAAACCAATTAGCCCGGAATTTAAAAGTTTCCTTCCAGACAGTGTCTTCATGGCTGCAACTATTTGAAAAATTTTTTCTTTGCTTTTCTGTGACCCCTTGGACAAAAAAGATATCACGTGCCATTGTTAAGGAACGAAAAATCTATCTCACTAACTCTACTCTTATTAAGGATGAAGGAAGCAGTCTGGAGAATATGGCTGCCCTTGAGTTATATCGAGCCATTACCATGTGGAGCGACCTGGGATATGGCAATTTCTCTCTCCATTTTATCAGGAATAAAGAAAAGGAAGAGGTTGATTTTGTCATTGCTAGAGACAATGAACCACTTTTTCTCGTTGAAGTAAAATCAAGTGAATTAGAGATATCCAAATCATTGAAAAAATTTCAATCACTCCTTGGCGTACCGGCTATACAACTAGTTAATATTCCAGAGACGGCACGATTAGGGGACAACATCTTAGTTACCTCAATCGTAAATTGGATAGCCCAACTACCGTAGAAATCAAGAAAATTACCGCATAAGTCTAAAAGTGTTTACCTGCTTAATAGCCCCCAACAGGGTGGCTGAACTAATAGTTTTTAAGAGTTTCATAAATTTTCCATTGTGGAATTTAGAGCAATCAAACATATGTAATATAGGATGAGGGAGCAA
>JAUWIR010000335.1 GCA_030605265.1 Pseudomonadota bacterium
TCAGAGGGTAGCTGTTGCCATATCCTGCTGATGGAAATCCATAGCCGGCATAAGCGGTAGGATTCCAGCCATAACCAAAATAGCCGGAGTTACTGTAAGAGTTATCCGGAGAGGTTTTTTTATATGCTAATTCTACTATCACACAGCAAGAATTTTCCTCATATTCATCCCGAATTTCATACAGATCTACTGAATCGGGAAAATGTAGGGTGTATCTTCTTGTAGGGCGATCATTTTGCCCGTTCCATTCATCTGTACTTTTTTCAGGGGGGGTTATTTTATCGACCTCATAGCTGCGATTCAGATCATCAAGTGAATCTATCCCGAATATGGCGATATCTCCATCTTTATCAAGATCGACTGTATCTTGAGCTTCATGGGTAAGGGTTATTTCTAATTGTCCTGAAATTGCGGGCCTTTCGGAATAATCGGTTGGATAGTCACTGCCGGCATATAGTTGAACTTTTCCTTCTTTTTTTACATCCTCGGGGTCCGATATGTCCCATATCTGAAGACAACTTGAGAAAGTAGTCCCAAACACCAGATTTTCCTTTACCTCTATAAGATCAACCCTCTTTGATCTATCATTCTTCATCAGTCTATATCCGGCTTGCTTTTGGGGTTTTTCAGGGGAAGTTACATCCAGGACTACCAAACCCCGGCTCCCGTCAGCTATATAGAGAAGATTCCCTTCAAGGATCATAGTCTCTTCCGGATCGGGTAATTCTAAAGCAGTTACCACTTGAGGTTGAGTTACATCTTGGATGTTGACTACGGTAATTATTCTAGAGCTGAGGAGATAAAGATAACTACCAATGATAATCTGCTCGTCCGGGCGTCTGCTTTCCGGCAATTCCAGGGATGCCTCCATAGTCGGGTTCTGCGGATCCGATATATCTATAAAATAAAGGTAGGTGCTCTCGGAATCATTATCGTAGGAGCAAAGGAATAGGAGGTTGTCATTAGCAGTCATAATCTTCATATAAGGAACGCTGTTATTTGGCCAATGGATTTCCCCGAAACTTGATTGATTCAGATCCTGCGGATCTGAAAGGTCAATTACTTCAAGTCCGCTCATGTAGGTGCTTCTTTTTTTAATTTTATTATAATAAATATAGGCGCGATCTTGAGAAAAAAATGCCAGAGCGTCTTCCTTCATGGTATAAGCTGAATCAAGGCCGGTCTCAAAGGTATCCAGTTTTTTGGGATCATCAGGATTTGAGATATCTATTGATCCCATCTCCCTTTCATCGGGAAAATTTGAATCCGGCTCATCGTCATAGTCACCATACCCTGTAAAACGCATAGAGATCCAATAGAGATAATTTCCTTGGGAATGAAAATTAAAATAATTGGCAGAGTCCCCCAGCTTAAGGCTTTTTTCAATTTGAGGATCATCAGGGTCAGTGATGTCAACAGCCTTTAATAAAAGGTCATTCTGCCTGGTGACTAAAAGATAGGCATAATCATTAACAACTTCAACTTCTCTAATATATTCGGGCGGATCGTGAGGCGGGGAAAGATATGAAGCGTAACCCATATTGAATGAAGGATAATACCCGCTATTGTAAAAAGAAGGATAGCCTCCCGGGTAGCCGTATGAGGCTGAACCTATATTGTATGAAGGATTATATCCTGCATTTGAAAAAGAATGATATGTGCCGGATGATCCACTGAAACCATAGGGAATATTTCCGCCAGGGTAAATATTACCATAGGGTTGATAAGGTGATGGGCCGTACCCGGGCATATTTGGGGAGTATGGTGAAAACATTGATGGAGCGGGATTTGCCCAAGGCGCCAAATATGGGGCCGGCTGATACTGTGCTTTTGCCCTCCCCGAAGTAATAACGATAATCCCTATGATTACAAATAAAAAAAGAATAAAAAATTGTTCTATCTTTTCACGCAAAACATAGATAAAAGTTTTTGTATAATTCCTCATTAGCCTTATTCCTCCTATTTGCTCTTTATTTATTCTAAATGGCGACATTTTCTATCTCACCTACTTGCAGGCCGCCCTGATATACCCTTATTGTATAGATGCCCGGCTCAAGCCCTTCAAATCCGGGTAGTCACATCCACAGGGCAGGTGAAGTCGCAAGGAGTATCCGCCGCTTCTCTTTCATCGAGTTTAATAAGATTGCCCTCCAATCCCATACTTGCACCCTGTCCGGACAGCAGTTGTAAACGGCATTGAGATGTATGACATAAAGCCGGCCCTGATGATACTCAACCCTGATTTCATCAGCGGCTCCAACCATATCTGCTCCATCCAGGCCCTTACTTTTACACTCACCGGCGGCTGTGTCGACTATCCGGGCTGAGGTGTGGATGCAGGCGCTGCTCACAATATTTGCCTCAGGGCTATACAAGACCTTAGCGCCTTCTCCGAGAGGTCCTTTATAATCAAAAGCTTCGGAAACCGGATCATAGGTAAAAATAACGCTGTCATCAGCCCCTTCCGCTATATATAAAAGGCAGTCTTTTCCGACACAAAGCTTTTTGGGGTGTATTAATTACAGGCGCTTTGATGATCTTAGACTCATTTAATGAAGTAAAATGGAAGGTCCTGATTAGAGTATCAGGTGAAGGGGTAATAATTAATCGGAAATGTTCTTCTGAAAATGACCTGTTTAACAATTCCACCTCGTTGGATTCGGTTGATGAAATATTTACCATATGTTATGTTTTAGTCAGACGACAATTTATCTTTTATATTACGAAAAAAGTAAGTGCAAAACCCATACCTTATTATGGAATAATGGATAGTCAAAGTATATGGAGGACTTGAGATGAAGGCAAAAAAGCTTACAGAGAAGGAGATACTGAAGATACTAAGAGAGCATAGTGAAATTTTGAGAAAATATAGCGCAGCATAGCCGCAACCAAAAGATTTTAAAAAGCTAATATCGAATAACGATTACATATCCTCGTTTCACGTAATTTACTAACCCTGAATCCGGTTAATTTTAATCCCTTGGGGTGAATTCCCCGCCGCTCGCGGCGTAATATATATGCATGAGCGAATATATACATAAGAGCCATAATGTCACTGTATTGATATATCATTTAGTGTTACTAAGATCATAACGATGATAAAAAGACTCACGGCACGGGAGATGTTCAAACGTTACCCACAGGTAAAGCAGCAACTTAGGGATTTGTTTTTGTTTCTTTGCTGCATTAGGTGTGAGGAAGGTTTGTCATTGATATAGTTATATTTAGGCCAACAGATGACAAACTGGAATAGAAATCAAGGGAATGGTTTCATCCACTATTTGGATGAGACTATCATTGGAAACTACCAAACCTGCCAAGAGAGGTTTATCTAAAATGTCTTGAAGGTTTTTGAAATTTTTAAAATCTCTGGAGGTTACCTTGGCTGTCATTTTACACTCAATAGCCAAGTAGCCATCTTCAAGTTCAATCAGCAGATCTATCTCTCTTCCGTCAAATGTTCGCAAATGATAAAGGCTAACCGGTAATTTCATGGTTTTTATTTGTTTAAAAATTTCAGAAACAATTGCTGATTCAAATTCATGCCCCTCAATAGCCCCTCTCTTTTTTAATATTCCTCTTCTAATTCCGGGATCAATAAAATGCAATTTACCCATCTTTGATAATCTCTTTTCTCTATTTCTGAAAAAACCCGGCAAGAGAATAACCTGGTAACTTAGCTCAAGATATTGGAAGAACCTGTTGGCCGTTGGAGCTGATACATTGGCTAATCTGGCTAATTCAGAAAAATTTACTAATTGGCCATTTTTTAAAGCCAAGGACTGTTGACATCGTATAAAGGGTTCCAGCCTATCCAGTTGAACCAAATCTGATAAATCCCTCTGTAAATAGGTGGTTTGATAATCAGCCAGCCATTGATATTTGTCCTCTTTGCTGAATTCCTGATTATAGATTGGGGGCATTCCGCCAAAGTGTAAAAAATTCTCAAAGGCCGACCGTGCTTTAGCAAGGAATTGGTCGTCAGGATTGTGTAGGCGAATAAGATCAATTATCCCTTTGCGGTTATCATAGTTTAATAACTTGATGAATAGGCTCGGTTTCAGTTGCTCCTCCCAGGATTCAGTAATAATTTCTGCTAAGGTGAAAGGGAACAGTTCACCAATGGCTACTCTTCCAGCCAAAGACTCTTTCACCTTTTTGAGAAGCATAATTTGACTTGAGCCTAACCCACATAACGTGCCTTGGCATCTGTGTCATAGCATGCTTTTAATGTCTCAAATAACGAAGGAAGTTTTTGGATTTCACTATGGCCTATTCCGAAAACCCATACCTACCTGTATGAAGTGATCATCCTCGGTCAGAATTGATTTGATGTTCAACTCCTTCATAACTGCTATTGACGTAAAATCGGTAAACGAAATCATTGGCTTGTCTTTAAATCTCAAACGGAGTTCTTTCGCTGTGTCGAATCTCTCTGAAGAAATCCATTCCAGGTTTAAATACCCTTGTTCAATGGCTTCATCCAAAAACGCCACTATCTCCCTGGACGAGGTGAATGTAATTGAAAACACAAATGAAATTTAAGGATTAAATTGTATGGTCAGAGATTACCGGACTAAAAGGGTAAAAGCCAAAGCCGAAGATTAGGCAAAGCCGGAATTTTGCAGGAGTTGGGGATAAGAGTTTGTATTTTCCATGATCGGACAGTCTCTAATGAATAATGAAATTATTGACCAGAAATATCCTGAAGTGCTTGATGGCCTGGCCTAGATTAGATTAAGGATTTTCCGAGGCATGGATAAAAAGGAAATATTTTTCAATAAATAAAAAATATTTGAAATTTGTTCATTAATTATATATTATTAAATCTATATTATAAATTAGGTAGTGCCGGCTTGTTAATAATATAGATAAATAGAAGCTTAGAAGCTAAATACCCTTTAAAAAGTAAATTTATAACAACTATCAGCAGATTCAACAACTATGACAAAAAATTCCTCTTTCAGACATCATGCTTGACGAAGTTATCTATCCAAGGAAAAAAATCGATCAAAAAAGGGTCGGGATATTTGCTGAAAACATAAGAGATGGGTTTTCCTTTGATCCTATAGAGGTCCAACCCCATCTCGGGCTGGAAGGCAAATATCGTATTCTCGATGGTGTCCACCGCTGGAGTGCCTATAAGGCAACGGGGGCAACAGAGACAGAAGCTATCATAAAGGATTTAGACGCCACTGATCCCTTGCTCTATGCTGCTTCACGCGCCATAGGGCCCCGTCAACTTACTGAAGAAGAGACCAGAAAGATAGCCAGGCGCGTATTCCGGAACAATCCTAAACTGTCCTCATCAGATATAGGCAAGGCTATCGGGCGCGCAAGACGGACAGTGGATTCCTATATTGCTGATCTTCGAGCAGTATTTCAGGTAGAATTAAACCTTAAAATATTTCGGATGAATCGTCTTGGTATCCCACAAGAGCGAATTGCCAAGAGGTTAGGAGTGGATCAAAAGACAATTTTTAACCATTTAGGAAAAAAGGCGGAATTGCCAAATCTCCTAAAAGCCGA
>JAUWIR010000147.1 GCA_030605265.1 Pseudomonadota bacterium
TAGGGAATGGTAGATAAAAAAATATAATCCTGTGCAGGCATCCTTCATTTATGCCCAAAAATAGTTGACACTTTTTAAACTTTGAACAACGGATGAACACTGATAGACACGGATAAAAAATCTGTGTTTATCAGTGTTCATCAGTGGTTAAAAAGTAGTTTTTTTATTTATCTGTAAAACTAAAAAGTGTAAACAGACAAATGAAGGATGCCAATTAATAGATACTTTTTCGTTCCGGCTTGTCCAGGTGTTCAGGTTAGGATGATGTTATAAAATTTAATAGGCAAAAGGAGAAGCTATCTCAAAACAATGACAGAGCCCGCCATTTCCATAAAAAATTTGCTTTATCGCTACCGGGGTGAAAAAGAGTATGCTCTTCAAGAAATCTCCCTTCAAATAGAAAAGGGAAGTTATTTGGCCGTAATGGGTCCCACTGAAGCCGGCAAAAGTACCTTAGCTTCCTGTTTTAACGGGCTTATTCCTCACTTTCACAAAGGCAAACTAAAAGGTGACGTTACTGTCTTCAATAGGAATACTCGCCGTTATTCAGTAGCCCGGATGGCTGAGCAAGTAGGTTTGGTATTTCAAGATTTTGAATCCCAGTTGTTTTCAACCAATGTTGAACTGGAAATTGCCTTTGGTCCGGAAAATTTTGGTCTTTCCCGGAAGGAAATAACCAGACGAATTAAGCAAAATTTAGCCTATATCGGGTTTGAATCTTTTCGAAACCGCTCCCCTGCAACCCTCTCCGGAGGGCAAAAACAAAAACTGGCCATAGCTTCTGTTTTAGCTATGAACCCGAAGCTTATGGTCATGGATGAACCCACCTCAGATCTTGATCCTTTCAGTTCTCAAGAAGTCATTAAGATCATGGACCAATTAAGACAAAGGGATGAACTTACTCTTATTGTTATTGAACATGACTTAGAGGAAGTACTCCATGCTGACAATATTTTATTGATAAAGGAAGGTCGTATTGTTGATTATGCCTCAGCCAAAGAATTACTAAAGAAAGTTGATCTTTTTGAGCAATTAGGGATTAGGCCCCACGGGGTGGCCAAATATTTTAAAGCCCTGGGTGCTCATGAGCTGCCACTGACCATTGAAGCAGGTATAAAAAGCTTTTGGGAAAACCATTGGAAATTATCAGAACAAAAATATAATCAAATCAAAAACAAAGAGAATGATCAGCAAAAAGGGGAAGTACTTATTCAGACCATTAACCTTGAACACTGCTATAGTAATAACTTCAAAGCCCTAAAGGAAATAAACCTTGAGATACGAAAAGGGGAGATTACTGCCATTATTGGTCAAAATGGAGGCGGTAAAACCACCCTGGTCAAGCACATGAATGGCTTATTAATGCCGACAAAGGGAAAAATAGAAATCAATGGCCGCTCAACCAAAGAGTTGGGAATTTTTAAAATTGGACAAAAAGTGGGCTATGTTTTCCAAAATCCCGATCATCAAATTTTTGCTGAAACAGTGTTTGATGAAGTTGCTTTTACTTTACGATTAAGAAAAAAAAATAAGAAAATTATTGCCAATCAAGTGGAAGAGGCCTTGGCTGCTGTTGGTTTATCAGGTATTGAAGGAGAAGATCCCCATAGTTTAACCAAAAGTGGGCGACAACGGGTAGCTGTAGCCTCTGTTCTGGCTGCTCGGCCGGATGTTTTGATCCTTGATGAACCCACTACCGGCCTTGATTATTCCGAACAATACACCATGATGAATATGATTAGGGAACTTAATCAAAAAGGAAGCACTATTATTTTTATTACTCATCATATGTGGGTGGTTGCCGAGTATGCTCACTCAGTGTATGTAGTAAAAGACGGAGGAATCTTTCTTCAAGGGACGCCAAGAGAAATTTTTGCCCAAGAGGAAAAACTCAAGGAAGCGAATTTGCGCCCTCCCCTTCATGTTAGTTTTGCAAACCGTCTGGGAAAAACTCTTTTAACTTTAGATGAATTAATTTTCTGCACTGAGAAAGGACCATTTTTGGGTGGAGAAAGAAATTTATCTTGATTTCAATACTATCATGCATCAGCTTGATCCACGGACAAAGATCCTTCTTTTCCCACCTCTTTTATTCTTCTTATTCTCTTTGAACACCCCTATTGGGTCCTGGCCGTTGCCAGTCTTATTTTAATCCAGGGGATTATTTCGAAAAGTTTAATCAATTTAAAAAGAATCAAATATATTTTATTGATGCTGTCAATTTCCGGTGTGATACTCTGGTGCCTATTTTCAAAGGGAGAAACCAAAATCTTTTGGATTTTTGATCTTGAGGCCGTGCAGTATGGTATTGCTCGTACCTTTCTCATTCTTTCCATGATTACCTCCGGGATGATCTTCATAAGTACCACCAGGAATGAGGAGTTTGTCCAAGGAATGATCAAACTTGGGTTACCTTACAAAGTTGGCTTTGCCATATCAACTGCCTTGCGCCTTGTACCCACAATAGCCGGCAGTGTAGTTACTATTGGCCAGGCCCAAAGGAGCCGGGGGCTTGATCTTGACAGCGGAAATATTTTTCAACGCATACGAAAAAATGTTCCCTTACTAATCCCCGTGTTTATCTCAATGATTCGAAACGCTAATTTACTAAGCATGGCTTTAGAGTCAAAGGGGTTTGGGGCCCAACCGGAGAGGACTTTTTATCTGGAGTTAAAATATCAAAAAGCGGATTATTTCGTTATGGTTATTATGTTCATTTTGTTAGGCGCGGTAATTTATTTATGGATAAAGGGATACGGCAAAATCCCCGGGTTGATCCGATTTTAATATTAATAGTAAAGAATGTTCACTATTCCATTTTTAGGGAACGGAATTTACAGAATCAACAGGATAAGAAAAAAGAAAATCCTGTTAATCCTGTCTAAATTGATTTTTTAGAAGGAGGGTTTTTGAGTGAAAGAAGTATTTTCAATGTGGAAGCATACAAGAATGATAATTCTCACAGCTCTGTCTGCTGCTATTTTTGCTGCCGGGCTTATTGCCTTTAAGGGCGGGCTTGTACTCATACCGGGAATTACAGAAGTAAGGCCGGCAAATGTTATCCCTGTTTTATTCGGGCTCTTGTTTGGTCCGGCCGGGGCCTGGGGTGCAGCAATTGGTAATGTTATTGGTGATATTTTTGGCGGCACCTTAAGTCCGGTTAGTATTTTTGGTTTTTTTGGTAATTTTTACCTTGCCTTTGTGGCCTATAAAATGTGGGGCGCCATGTTTGGTTTAGTCCCTAAATCTGATTTATCGCCTACCACCAATTCCATGCGAAAGCTTTATGCCTATATTGTCATAACCCTTACTGCCGCTGCCGCCTGTGCAGTAATTATTGCCTGGTATGCTGATTTATCAGGAGTTGTCCCTTTTGCAGCTTTAAGTGTTATTATTTTTATAAACAATTGTATAGTCGAACTTCTTCTTGGTCCTCCCCTTCTGGTACTGCTTTATCCAAGAGTAAAGAAATGGGGGCTTATCTGGACGGATATAATGAATAGAGAAGAGGATGTCTCCAAGGGATTTGCCAAAGGAATCGGCGCTCTTTTTATGATTATAGGGTCTTTTGGAGGATTGATTGTCGGCCTGGGGATTTCAACAGGGCTTTATGCGCAAAAAATGTTTTCCTTTGGGGAAGGGGCTTCAGGGAAAATGGGGGTGTGGCTTGGTGTTCTTCCCTTTCTTCTTTTGATTTTGTTGGCCGGCTTTATGCTTTCAGGGCGCGAGCAGTTTACTGAAGATGAAGAGGATTAATCTTTAATCCGTCAAATATTAATATTTATGAATAATTTTAAAATGGTAATCTATAATCCCTAGTAGAATTCCCATGAGAAAATTTTATCAAACCACATGAAGCATCACTCACTTAATACATTAAATTATCTTTTCATCTTAATTATCTTGCTATTCTCTACTTTCATACCCAATACTATGATACAGGCTGAGACATTTTCTCCCAATAAAAAAGAGAGATTGTTAACCTTTCCCGAGCAATGGAAATTTCTAATAAACCGCGAAATGATACTATTGACAAGTAATCAACAACTAAAAGATTTACAGGACCCAGATAAAAAAATAAATATGAGTTTAACAGGACAAAAAGATTACAGGAGCCTGCGGGAAATATGTGAATCTGCAGCCCATCAAGGTAATGATACGATCATTCTTGCTTTTGACAACTTTTTTAGGGCCTTTCGGAAAAATTCCAAAGAGGAGCGAGCATTTCTGCCTGACTCTGATGAATATATTCAAATCATCAAAAAAATCAGCGATTTCATAGCAAAATATGATTTGGGATTGGAGTTAAGTCTATTAAGTCCTCTTGAGCTAGGGCCTGCATTTTTTCAAAACTGTGGGGAGCCTGGAAGGTGGGTACATTATAAAGTAGGATTACGAGATCCTAAAACCGGACAATTTAATGTTATGATGTGGCAACAGTTATCATGGAGTAATAATAAAGGGAAATTCCCTATCAAGAGAAAAGGTGTTCGGGTTTTTACTTTTAAAGAAAAAGAAATTGCCAATGGCAGATATTCGGTAGTTCATCCAAAGGATATTAAAGAAATAACTTCCGGAATTAACATAGAAGAATGGCCGGGAACGGAAAGTCCTGCGGAAAAATCCTTTCGAGCAAAAAGGATCAGGGTTTATCATCAAGGTAATAAAGCTTTTCAGGGGTACGATCGAGTATTGGTGCTGCTCATTTACCAGAGCCCGGAAATGGACTATTTTAGTCCCAAGGCCCCTGGATATTTAAGAAATCTGATAAAAAAATATTGGAAAGCCGGTATACGGCTTAATGCACTTTACTCAGATGAAATGCATATCCAACAGGACTGGAATTATTTTAACCATCATGATAACGGCCAGTTTGCCCTAAGGTATTTAACAAAAAATATGGCCACTAGATATGCACAGCTTTATGGAGCTGAATATGAAGACATGGATAAATATATGCTCTATTTCTGTTATGGCCCCAAAATTTTCCTCAATACATCTCGGGCTAATCGAAACACTCAATATATAATGGGTGAATTACCTGAAGATATTCACAAAACGATTTTATTCAGAGACCGATATTACAAATTATTAAATCATCACCTAGTGGACTTATTTTTACAAGCAAAAACATATGCCGAAAAGTTATACGGAAAAGAGTTACTAACACGGGCGCATGCCTCATGGGCACAAAGCCCGACTATAGATCAATGGGAGGTAGGTAATCTGCACCATCCCGGCTACCAGTATGAATATACACCTAACTTTATCTGGTCAAACACAGTACATCAGGCCGCATCCGGTTGCTATGATTATTTTAAATGGGGAGAATTTCTTAATGGCTCAGGTAATGATTTTGCAGAAGCCGGCTGGGCGGACCGGAATTATTATGGCCTTGCTCTAGCTTGTTCTATCGGAATTATAAATAGATATCCCAATGCCTATTCATTCCATAGCTGCATGCCGGAGCAAGTAGCTGAACGAAGGCGGGCTATTGCCGACGCCTTCGGCACTGATGCCAGCCCTACCATTAAAAGCATTACAGATAATGTTCATCGAGATGTTGAAGTATTAATGCTCTACCCGATGAGTTTGGTTGCTGCAGAAGAACGTTTTGGTAGTTGGATGGTACAATATGGATATGCTAATTACATTACTGCGGAAAAACTTTTGGAAATCGGTAAGGTGACCTCAAATGGAAAGATTGAATTAGCGGATCGATCATTTTCAACACTTGTTGCCTTATTTGAAATCATTCCCCCTCCCGGAATAATCGAAATGATGAATACTCTTACCCAAAATGGCGGAAAGGCCATCTGGTCGGGACCGCCTCCCCTCATTTCTGCGGACGGAAAAGCTTGTTTGAGGAAATGGGAAAAATTATTCAATGTTCATTATTCACCTTCAATTTATCAAGGAGAAATAGCTGCAGGGAAAGTTGTGGAATTTCAAAACAGTCTTCAAACAATTCCTGATCAAATTATTTTAACCGATTTTATTATTGATAGAATTTATCCTGTTACCCCCAAGCCTGGAAGTGAAATTGTTGCTACTATTAATAATAAACCTGTAGGTGTCAAACAAAAGAACGACAAAGGATTTTTATATTATCTTGGGTTCCGGCCTAGAGATGATCAGTCTATGAGTTTGGGTCGAGAGCAAAGGACATGGTTTGAAGTGTTAAACGCCATTGGTTCTTACCCTTCTACAGGCAAATTTAAGGGAACAAACGATAATACAGAATATATTTCCAGAACTACAGATTACTGTGCTACTCATTTTCCTAATGGTACCACTATCTTAGCGAAACATTATCGAAAACATCAAGAAAATTGGCCTGGTAGTTTCGCCAGAGATGATTTACAAGACAAAAAAATATTACGAAAAAATCCATTGCCCTCAGATAAGATCAAAGTGACTGGGATCAAGGTAAATGGACATGAAATTTCTTATGATGGTAGGCTCATACTGGCCTTTAACACAGATGCAGAAGATAATCTGATTGCCTTTGAGGGACATGATTGTAATCAAATCACCATTGATGGAAAATTTTACAAACTGTCAGATAAGAAGCAAAATCTTATTGCTTGGGCCCCGGTATCTTCAGAACGAAGGATTACAGACAAGGCATTTTTCCAAATCTTTTTTGAAGCCTCAGGGGATATTTTTATTCCCTTTAAAAAAATATATAAAAATATGAAATTATTTAAAGAAGGAAATTCTCCAGGCTCAAAAGGAGAAGAGATACCCTTTGAATTGCAAAAAGGAATACTTAAATTGTTCGCAGATAAAACCAATGCAAACTGTTGGTTATATATGGTAGGTGAAAATTGAAAAAGCTAATAATTGCAACAGAAAGGAGCAAGGTGCGGTTAAAAAAAATTAATAAAAATTATAATATTTTTATACTTCTATAAATTTGTAGTTTAAATTAATATTAATGCCTCCAAGTAACTCCAGCCAATCTCTTGACAATGGGATAATTTAAAATTATAGTTATTAATTTGTAAAATAGTAAAATAATACAAACTGTCACTCTTTGCAAGAAACAAGGCAATGAATATTATAAATAAGGCCAGTTTACATAATCATACCTATTATTCCGACGGCAGCTTTCAAATAAAAGAACTTATTGATAAGTTGGCCAAGATAAACAGCGTGCTTAAGGAAGAACAGGGAATCTTTATTAAGGGCCTAGCAGCAGTGGATCACGACTTTTATCCTGATAAATCATTAATTAAAGCTTCAAGAAATTATGCTGAGCAATACGGCATTGAAGTTATTTTTGGTACTGAGATTAGTGCTGATAACGGCATGGTGCACATAGTCGGCTATGAAATCGACGGCAGTGATTTTTCCTTTCTTCGCCATGTGATCAAAGAGCAATATAAACGACTGGATTCATTCGAGAACACATGTCGCACCCTCAATCATTTTTTTGAGCGGGAAGGAAAGGTCATAGACCTGGATAGAGATGTGGGACAAAAGACGCTTAAGAAAGATAGTGAAAGCCAAATAATAACCCACGGTCCGCTCAGGTGGCACTATATAAGAGAAGCGATGGTGGAAAAAGGGATGGCCCGAAATATAAAAGAGGCCAATATCCTTATTGGTCCGGGAGGGCCGTGTTATCATCAAAGGGAGACTATCGATTCGGTGATGGCAGTACAAAGGGTGCTGAAATGGGGTGGTAAACCTGTTCTTGCTCATCCCCACAAGATACCGGAAAATTACAGGGGATTGGTTATTCATTCGCTTTGCAAAGCCGGTCTTATGGGAATTGAGGCTTACACGAGCAGTTATGATCAGGCTGAGGATACTAATATCTATATCCGGCTGGCAAGAAAAAATAATCTACAGGTTCTCGCCGGCACGGATCTTCACGGCGATATTGAAGATATAGGTAAATTTCTCCTCCCTTATGAAACATTTAATACTTTAAGGAAGGCTTGATCTTCTTTGCGGCGATCTAATCAGTCAATTAGTCGTCATTAGACTTTTATTGTATACATTTTTTAAAGAAATCAAGTATTAGGAAAATTCTAAAATCTAATTGCATAAAAAATTGTAATTTACACCTTCCATGATTGTCCCTCATACCACAGACTTTTACCGATCGTTAAATGAATACCTAAACTATATTTTAACAATTACTATGCGAAATAAAGGGAGAGCAACCAAAGGAATAATGGTTTGCCCAAGGCCTTTGGCTACGTAAATATATTGGAGGGAGGAATTATGATCAGAGTTTACAAACGTTATCCTCTCTATGAAGATAACTAAAAAGGAGGAGAAAAAATGCGCAGAAAATTGTCTTTGTTTCTATGCGCCCTCCTTATATTTTCGACCAATGCCTTTAGTAAGACCATTGCCAAGTTTAGCCCCGCACTAAACATGGTTGCTTCCCAAAAGGAAGATGAGAACTCCATTCTAGCCGACCAATTTTCCATCTTTTCCCATCCTGTGACCGGCAAGACAACTGTCGGGGTGTTGATTAAGCTAAAAAATGCTTCTGATGCGGGCACTCTCAAGAAAGCCGGTTGTGAGATTCAAACAATTTTACCTTCAGGAATTGTCACTGCCTGGTTGCCCATAGGGAAACTTAGTGCTGTCGGCCTTCTGGAGGAAGTGGAATACGTGGAACTGGCGGCAAAGCGTTATCCGCTTATGGATGAAAGCCGTCCGGAGATTGGCATTGATAAGGTCCATTCGGGGCAAGATTTACCCGCAGCCTATAAAGGCGAGGGGGTGATCGTAGGGATCATTGATTCCGGTATTGACTACAAACACCCTGATTTCAAAAAACCTGACGGAACAACGAGAATTGCTTATATCTGGGACCAATGTGCTGGGGATGGTATACCGCCGCAAGGCTACAATTATGGGA
>JAUWIR010000483.1 GCA_030605265.1 Pseudomonadota bacterium
CTATATCCTGTGCTTCAATCCTCAACTGTTTAAAGATCAACGTAAAGCAAGAGAAAAAGCTCTTGCGAATTTTCGAACATTTGTAAGCAACCTGAATGCGGAATTACTTGAAGCTAAAAATTCTCGTCAAAAAAAACCCACCTACGCTAAATTTAAAAAGAGGCTTGAAAAGGTTAAATTAAGTAATTTCGTTGATGTGCCTTTACGCATAAAATATGTATTTCGACAAGAGAAAGGCACGATTCACAAAATTCGTACTTATCAAGGAAAAGTGGTGGTGGATAAGGACAAGATGTGTCTGGCCGGAAACAAAGATGGATTCTGGCTATTAGTTACTAACCATACGGAAAAAAAAGCAGACCAGGGATTCGAGGTTAAAACACAAGAAGCAATCGCCCCTTATCGGGAAAAAGAAATCATTGAAGAAGCTTTTAAAGATATTAATTCATTCGTAGAGATTGCGCCGGTATTTGTGTGGACCGAAGATCATGTGAAGGCACATTATACAATCTGTGTTCTATCTTATGCAATTAATAGGACACTTACAATACGTCTTCATAAGCATAAAGGAGGTGAATCAAAAGAGATAGTTGCCCATAGAAAACTTTTTAAAGAATCATCTAAATGTAAATTAGATTATATAGAAGTGGGAAATATTCAGTAGAAAAAATTTAATCTGACTAAAACAACTGCCAAACAGGCAGATTTATTGCCCCGGGTTGGCCTGCCGAACTTAATAGATCGGAAGATTTTAGATAAGGCTAACAAAAATGCAAATTACGCCGAATAATTTGCCTTTTTTTTTCTATATATTCTTATTTTTCAATAAGTTTACCTTTGAAAGTGGTAAACATTAGGATAAAAGGAAAGGAGGTGAGAATATGAATAGCACATAGCCACAACAAAGGCCTGAACTAAAGATATAATCTCATTCAAGCCCTATAACCACAAATGTTTTTGTTTTAATGATGCTGTATTCAAGGATTTTTATTGAAAAATTCAACAAGCAACTAGAAAGGAATAATTAGTGAAAAAAAAATTGATAACGATATTTGTAATTTTTTCTTTCATATGCCTAAATTTTATTGCTTTTACTTCTTATTGCTCAGCAGAAAATAATCAATCACAAGAGCAACTAAAAAATTTCACTGTAAAATATGGGAAAGAGGTTAAAATTCGCTATGATAATAGCGGGCGTCCTATTCGTATTAGGAATATCAAGTCTGCGGCATCCGATGGGAAACCTGAAGATATTGTTCTTTCTTTTTTGTCGGAAAATAGTTCATTTCTGGATATTAATGTGGCTAATCTTAAGTTTATAAAAGTCATAAAAACTAAGCATTTAAACACAGCAATCTTTCAGCAATTATATAAAGATTTGCCTGTGCGAGATAAAGCCGTACATGTTAATTTAACCAAAAAGGGTGAAATTATATTTGTAAAATCCAATTATTATCCTCACACTGATTTAAATATCGTCCCTCAAATTACAACTGAAGCTGCTGCAGCAATTGTTAAAGAAGATTTAGGTGTAGAAAAACTCCTTCAGGTGATAAAAAAGGTTACAAACAGGTGGGAGGCCCAAGATGAAATTTCAACACCTGTGCCTGAGTTAGTTATTATTCCAGGTAAGGAAAAAGGGAAGATCCACCTAGCCTGGAAATTTCATTTCAATCAAAAAGATACCTCGTACTATTGGTATTATGGCATTGATGCCCATACAGGAAAAATAATTGTTAAGTTTGATACTACCAGCTCTTGGTATGTAGAGGGAAATGTAGACGGTGATATTTATCCAACTGATGGAAACGACAGCACAAGCTCCGAAGAGTTGGAATGGTTGGAAATCGATGTTGAAAGATATAATTATGGTTGGATATGGGCTGGTGGTTGTATTACTGATGAGTTTGGTAATTATGATATTAGTTATTCCAGTTATTACTTATATCATAGAATTTTCACGAGAACCGGCAACGATGATCATTTTACAATAATTAATGATTATTATAACTCTCCTGCCGGGATTACTAAAGGCAATTATTATCCCTATATTCCGGATCCTACAAACTTTGATTTAGACTATAACCCCAGCACAAGTTATTCAGATTTTGACTGCGTCAATGTTTACTATCATTTAATGAATTCCGAAATATATCTCTATCTTGACAATTGGGAATATGAACTACCATATTTATTGGTATATACTCATTATATGGAAAATCAAGATACCGCCTATTATGCGTCAGTTTCTCCGCCTTATACTCCTTATATATGCTTAGGACATGGCGGAACTAATTTACGCAATACTGCTCATGCACGTGATTTGATTTTACACGAGCTTCAGCATGCAGTTACTGATGATTTTTATTCGACAGCTTTAAATTCCACTTATTTTTTAGCTGCATTGAACGAGGCTTACTCAGATTTCTTTTCATCTTATCAAACTCAGGACCCTAATCAGGGCGAATGGGTTTTTAAAGATTCGAGTAATATGAGGCATTTGGACTTATACTTTGATGCAAATGATTGGGACACAGGCCAAGATTACCACATATCTTCTCAGGTTATTTCAAGCGCCTTTTGGGAACTTCAAGAGGAATATGGATTTGAGGGTGCTGAACATCTTTATCTTTCTCTCGCGCAGTGCCCGGAGGATTGGGAAGATTTATACACTGCATTACACGATGATATAGCTGGATGGCTGCCTATCGACCCCGATTTTGTGGAAGATCTTTTAACTGAACGATGGGGTAGTTTATTAGACTAAATTTTTTAAACCATGTGCCCATTCTTTAAGGACCATGGAAATAACTAAATTTTTTTCGTCTTGATTTATTTTGCAAGAAAGGGGGGGATATCCCGGTATCCCCCTTTTTTGCTGTAACTCTTGGCATCTAGGCCCCATCCGAGTTTTCTGTGTAGATATTTACTTTCATGCAAAGTTTTCATATACCTTCTTTCCCCTTTATTTTCTAGTAAATCAGTAAACCATTCTCAAGGTAAAAAAAACTATCCAAAAAGTAAAATAAACTTGACATATCCACGGAGCATGATGTATAGTTTATTTTACATGGTCATCAACTAAATGGAGTAAGCATATGGGAAATTTAACATCGAAATTAAAAATTAAAAGCCGGATTCACATATTCCGAGCGGAAAAGCGCATTACTCAACAGCAATTTGCCGATGCTGTCGGGGTTACCAGGGCGACGATAGTTTCCATTGAAAAAGGAAATTATAATCCCTCTCTGGAATTGGCTTTTCGTATTAGTATTTTTTTTGAAAAAGATATTAAAGATATTTTTTATGTGGAGGAAAAAGATGAAAACCAAAAAAATAAAAATTAATCCTAATAATAGAATGTTAAAAATAAATCTCTTTATGAGTAAATATCTTCTCTATGCTTTCCCCATTATAATCATAACCGTGGTTTGGAATCTATTAACCCACCCCAATACTCCCAACACATTGGTGTATAATATATTGGGTTGCTATTTTATGCTTTGGTTTGTCTTGCTGATTTATTTTTTCATTACTTTAGTAGTTTCTCCTGCCTTCATCAATTTCAGTCTCCCTTTCCGATTTGGCTTTGGGCTTTTTAACAGTAACATCCCCACGAAGCATGCCTGTCATTTTTTGAGCATCGCCTTCATTCAGATCTAACTCTTTGGCTATCTGACGATTAGACAGGTTAAAACCATCAAATATAAACACAAAATCCATTCGCAGTGGTTGGTGATGTCCCAATAGAAATTGGACATTCTTATTTTAAATCTTTTTAAATAAAATGATTAAAAGTAAAAATAGTCTTATTTATGTATTGATCAATCGCCTCATTTGTTGTATAATAATTTTTTCAATTTTGGAGGCGATATTATGAAACAAACTGTTTTATTTGATGCAGGTAATTCAAAAAAAATATAGTAGACATTGGACATGGTTTAAGGCTTGAGATTATCAACGACTCTAGA
>JAUWIR010000159.1 GCA_030605265.1 Pseudomonadota bacterium
CCTTGAAGGCCCCGGCCTCCCAAATAATCTCATCTCCCATGCCTTGGCTATTCCTATGGAGTCCTCTTGTGATTCCCTCAATGCAGCAACAGCCACTACTATTGCTCTGTATGAATGGAAAAGAAAGAGTTCACTGAGCTTATAGGCAGGAAGATCTTTTTGAGGTGACGATTTTTGTCAAGGCCTTTACCTTTTTTTGTTAATCCTCTTTTTTGATAATAATATCAATATGTTAAGAGAAATTTTTTTGTTTTATTTTTTGATACATAAATAAAAACTGACAAATATTGTCCTCTTTCAGAAGGGGTGTTTTTGAAAACAATTTGTTTCTTAGTGCTAATTTATTGAATTTAAATGATTTTTTCGAATTGAAAAAAGTTGGCATTATCATTGCTTTATCTAAGAAGTGTTCAACAAAATGAACCGAAAAAAATCATAGGAGGGTAATGAAAAGAAAACTATTAACTCATCCTACTAGGAATGAAGAAGGAGAAGAACAGTCAGTTTTTATTTCATGATTATTTTAACCTTAACCCACACCCATGGAGGAGAAAACATGTTACGGACCCTAAGAAGTAGAAAAGGTTTTACCTTAATCGAGTTAATGATTGTTGTAGCTATTATTGGTATTTTGGCAGCCGTAGCCATTCCAAACTTTTTATCAATGCGCCTGAAAGCAAAAACCTCAGAAGCAAAAGCAAATCTTGGAGCTATTAGAACCTGTGAAGAGGCTTATCAAGTTGAAGAGGATACTTACCTAACTTGTGCTAAAAATCCAACATCAGATGCAACCAAGCTTAAACGAGATTGGGCTACTGGTAATACTGATTTTAAGGCCATTGGATTTGTCCCCACAGGTAAGGTGTACTATAGCTATCAAGTAGATGCAAATGCCAATATTCTTACAGACTTTGTAGCCACAGCCACAGGTAATCTTGACGGCGAGGGAGACAATGATTCAATATTCACGCTTTCCAGTAGCAGCGGAGATATAGTTAATACGACCCCGACGACTTTCTAAAATTTTTATTACTAATACATAAGCTTTCACCAGCCACCTGCGAGCACGCCTTGCAGGTGGCTTTCCTTATCCTTAGCTTAGGTGCGCATGTTTTTTTTAGTTCAATTTGATAAAAATAATCTTCCCCGGTACTTACTATTATTTCTCTTAGCCCTGGTCCCTTTATTTCAGGGAGCGAACCCCTTACTTTCCGTGATGGTCCTGGAAGTTTTTATTACGATAATTTTTATCATTTTTTGGCTGGCCAGTATGTCACGGAAACCGAAGGTGCCTATTTCTTGTCTTGATCTGTATTTATTTCTCTTTTTATTAATCCCTATTATCTCTTACTGTTTTGTACCTTATAAACACGAGGCTTTAAAGTGTTTGCTATTAATTATTGGATATATTATTTTATATTATTTAATCTTGTTTAATTTTAGCCGCTCCAACCTTCAAGGACCGATGGTTGTCCTTATTCTTTCAGCCCTTTTGCAGGCTATTATAGGGCTTTTCCAATATTGGTTTTTCAGGCAGTCCCCCACCGGGACTTTTGGGAATGCCAATTTTTATGCAGGGTTTTTAATCGCCCTTCTGCCACTTTCCATGAGTGAGGCTTTATTTCGAAAAAATAACCCCCTGTGGTATTTATCGCAAGCAATAATTTTTGTGAGTATTATTTTAAGCAGTTCCCTTTGGATGCTCTTTCTATTAATTATGGTCATCCTTTTTCTACTCTATTTCTTTCAACAAAAAAAAATTCTTTGCTTTATTTTGTTATTTTTGCTCATAGGCATTATTTTCCCTCACCCGGTTAGGCAGATAGTAACAACGGCCTTAAAAAGGGACCCCCACACCTTTTCCTGCCTTTCTAATTGGAGGACCTCTTTAGCCATGATCAAGGATAATTGGAAAACCGGTGTGGGTCTGGGGCAGTATCGTTATATTTCAAGGTCTTATGGTTATCCTGCGGAGGATGCCTGGGCAAAATACAGTCGAATTGCCGCTTATGCCTATAACGAATACTTACATTTTGGTGCTGAAATGGGTCTTTTTAGCCTTTTTCTGGTTTTCATTGGTGTCATCTGGTTCTTTATTGAGGCCTTAGGCCGATTTCGTTCTAGCGGATTCAATAATATTACCAACAAAAATTGTCAGATTTTTTTTCTTGCCGGCATATTTTCCATTTTAGTCCATGGGATGGTGGATTATAATCTTCATGCTCCCTCAATAGTTATTATCTTGATCACTTTTTGTGCGCTTTTTCGTATTATGAATGAGCGCACCGCGGAAAAGCAGGTTACTCTTTTACATAAGAAGATTTATCGTATCCCTATTATCATCATTCTCCTTGGCTATTCATTAGCCAGTGTCAGAATGTACCTGGGCTATCACTTCAATCAAAAAGCAGGGCCCGGTCATTCGCTGAGTATGAATATCAAATTACTTAAAGAAGCTGTGAATATAGATGCACTTTGCGCCGGCTATCATGATTCCCTTAGTGCGGCTTATTTTAATAAATATGGAGAATCTCAAAATATAATCTGGTTGGTTAAGGGGATGAATCAGGGAGTAAAAGCAGGTAAGTTAAATCCCAATGATTATCGATTTGCCAGAGGTTTGGGAGATAGATATTACAATGTTTATAAATTTATTCATCAAGACCCGGTTTATTTGGCCTATGCCCGACAGGAATTTATAAAAGCCGTTCAATTGGCCCCTTTTGATTACAGGCTGTATGATCGTTTGGCTTCAATTGAATTTTTAAATAACCGCATGGAAAAATCTCTTGAATATATGCTAAAAGCAGTGAGCCTGGAGCCTAATTATTTAAAGGGTCATTATCAGCTTGCTTTGATAAAAGAAAAGTTAGGAAATATTGAGGGATCTTTTGAGGACTATAATAAAATGCAAAAAATTAGAGATATGCATTTAGAAGAAAAAGCATTTTCAAAATATGAACAAGAGTTAATCGAATTTGATGATTCTATTCTTCAAGAGGAAATTATTACCGACCTTATCTGATTATTATTTTTTAAGCATAGGAATTTTCATATTTATGCGTAAACCTTTGTGCCTCTGTGCCTCTGTGCCTATTTTTATTGTGCCTTTGTGCCTATTTTTTAACTTGAAAGGAGATAAATTTGGTGAAAAAAATTTTCCTGAAGGGTTTATTATTGGGCTTATTTTTTTGTACCATTTTTTTCTGTTATTATCTTCAAAAGAAAATAGAAGTGATAGCTCCTGTTAATCAACCGGAGACACTGCTCTACCTTCCCTCCGGAAAATATTTAAAACCGCTCATGTTAGGGTTTGATCAAATTGCCGCTGATATACTTTGGATAAAGGCAGTCAGTTATTTTGGAGGACATTATTTAACTGATAAAAGTTACCAATGGCTTTATCATATCTTAGACTTAATAACTACCCTTGACCCCTATTTTCGTTATCCTTATGAATTTGGCGGAGTAATCCTTTCTATGGAAAAGGGAGATGTTGAACAGTCCAATAAATTGTTGGAAAAGGGCTTGAAATACCATCCTGAGTATTGGCGGCTTCCCTTCTATTTAGGGTTTAACTATTTTTTCTATCTCAAAGATTTTGAAAAAGCCGCTCATTATATTTCTGAGGCTGCAAAATTGGAGGGTCATCCTCCCTACTTACCAAAACTGGCGGCCAGCCTTTTTGCGCATCTAGGTCAAAAAGATATTGCCATGACTTTTTTGAACCAGATGTATCAGAGTATGGAAGATCCAATAATTAAGGAGATGCTTTCTCAAAAAATTGAAGACCTTAAAGAAGGAGTACTTCCTAAAACCCTTTTGGATCTGTCAAAGGAAAAATAAAACCCACAAGAAATTGGATTTAAATATTTGACAGGATAACAGGATATTGTGAATGATACGATTATATCTTGTTAATCCTGTTATCCTGTCTAAAAATAGTTAATTGCACATCTTGAAAAGCTCATCAACTCATCAGCTTAACAGCTCATCAGCTATTATCTATTATCTTTATCAACCTGGAACCCAAAGAAATTTTTTCCGCTTCTTTCACACCTTTGTAATTTTTTCTCTAAACTCTTGAGCCAGAATTTTGTTGTTAAGGAAGAATTGGAGGCAATGTCCTTTAAGAGAGAACGGATTGCCGGCGTATCCTGAAGAGTTGCTTTCCGGTTATGAAGAGCTTTTTTTATCTCTGAAATATTCAGGTCCAGGAGTTGGCGTACTTTAAGGAGTATCTCAGGGTGTGAATGGAGAATCTGTAACAGCTCCTCTGATTGCTTATAAAGGCATTTTACCTGATATTGTCCATTAGGATGAGATAACAGTATCTTGTCTCTATAATCTTTTAATAAAGCTAAATTTTCCGATGAGCCAACCACCAGTGGATATGTTGAACCCCAAGAGATCCCATTTGATCCACCAGTGCAGTCCCCATACATGGCTTTAATACCTGCAATGTCGTCCGCCCCCAGTTCTCTATTGGTGCCTTGATAGTAAGGATACATGATGGCGTCAGTATTATCAGAGTGTTCAAGGCAGAGGTAATGTCCAAATTCGTGAAGCATGCAGGTTTCAATATCAAAATCATCGAATCCATTAGTATTCCATTTTTCATTATCATTGAATTCACAATCTATTTCATTAATACAGCCTGAGGTCGTGTTGTACCAGAAGGTAGTCTGGGCCAGCACAGGATGCCCCAAACGAGTGTTCCAAAAAATAATATTTTCATTGTTATTGGCTGAGATGGGGCTGCTTGTTGTTACCAGACCTCCATAGGAAAATTGAAAGCAAGCGCCACAGTTATTCCAAGATGTGGCAGCATTAATGATGGCTGATGATTCATCATTTACATCATCAGTGTTGGTATAGATATAAAAAGCTTTTCCCATAGGATCTTGAGTGCACCAGCGATATTTTGTTACTTGGTAGTCATAATTGCTTTGATTACAGACACGAGGAATAAATTGGCCTTGTGAGGGATCAAGAATAGTATTTTTTATTTCTTCCAGAAAGTCTTCTATAAAAAGCCCCCTTTCAAGAACCAATTTCTCCTGAATTTGAAATTTCCCTTGGTATTCTCCAACCAGAGTAAGTCCCTGCTTGATAAAGACAATCACCTTTTCGTCTATATGAAAAATTGGGCTATTGGAATTTTTTTGTCCCACCTCTCCAACTTGGCCACCTGGAATAATAAAATATTTAATGCCTGGAGTATTTGAAGATTTTTCTTTAATACTTTCTAAAACCGACAATTGAACAGTAGTAAAAATATTTTGTCTTTGTTTGTCCCAATGACTCTCATAATCTATTACAGTTCCATGGTAGATGGATGTTGCCGTATTTACCAAATAAGCAAGATTTACCTGTTTCATTAAAGCAAAGGAAGTATCGTAATAGAAGAGAAGAATGATAAAGAGGATGACACCTTTTTGCGCTAATTTTTTGAGCATTTTAATCCCTTTCGTATGTATGCATTATTTATTTATAATATACGTCATATGTGGTGCTTTTCGGTACGTATTATTATTAAGCCTTACATATAAAGGGCGGCTTTGTCGGACGCCTTACCCCTATTTGTTTGTAAAATTTTTATTTTGCCACTTAGACACAAAGACACGAAGATAAAAAAAGACGATAAAACAAATAAATCCGTTTTTACTATTGGGGGTAAAAGTGCGGCAACGAATAAGCTTTTTTCTTATTAGTCTTTTTCTCATCTTGGCTACCTATAGTGTATATAATAAAGTGCTGAGTTATGGGTTTATCAATCTTGATGATGATGATTTCATTACTGAAAATCGTCATGTTCAAAACGGCTTGACTAAAGAGAACATCATCTGGGCTTTTACTACCGGCAAGGGGGGCAATTGGAACCCGGTAACCTGGCTCAGTCATATTGTGGACGGTCATCTTTATGGCTTAAATCCGGGCGGGCATCACCTGAGCAATCTTCTGCTTCATATCTTGAATACCTTGCTTTTATTTTACCTTCTGGTGCTGATGACTAAGACAACATGGACTAGCGCTTTAGTGGCCCTTTTTTTTGCTCTACACCCGCTGCATGTTGAATCTGTGGCCTGGGTAGCTGAAAGAAAGGATGTTTTGAGTACCTTTTTCTGGCTTCTTACTATTGGGGCTTATTTTTTTTATACCAAAAGAAGATACGCTATGGCGTACTTATCCTCTCTTTTCTTTTTTTGCCTTGGGCTTATGGCCAAACCAATGTTGGTAACGCTCCCTGTCCTTCTTTTACTTTTTGATTACTGGCCCCTGTATCGTTGGGGTTATCAAGAAAATAGCGCGTTAGATACTTTAGGGCTTTCCTCCAAGAAAAATTTTCAAAAATGTTCTTTGCTCACTTTATTACTAGAAAAAGCGCCTTTCTTTGGAGTATCATTTTTTTGGTGTTTTTTAACTTTTTCTATGCAGAAAAATGCAGGAGCAGTCTCTTCTCTAAATTCCCTTCCCCTAACTTCTCGCCTACTCAATGCCTTACTTTCTTATAATATGTACCTTTGGAAAACCTTATGGCCAAGATCGTTAGCCATACTTTATCCCTTCAGAGGGCATTTTCCCCTCTGGCAGATTGCTTTTTCTTTTTTCTTATTGGCGTGGGTATCTTTTATAGCCTTTTTTACCATGAAAAAACATCCCTATTTCCTGGTGGGATGGTTATGGTACCTTATCTCACTTATCCCGGTGATCGGTTTAATACAAGTAGGCTTACAATCTATGGCCGATCGCTACACTTATGTCCCTATTATAGGAATTTTTATCATGATAGCTTGGGGCCTCAAGGATATAGCCTTAAAGGGGCGCAGTTATCAGCTCCTATGTTCTCTATTAGTTGGTGGATTATTTATTTTCTGGGCGAATAGTACCCGGCACCAGATTGGCTATTGGAAAAGTTCCATCACTCTCTTTGAACATGCACTAAAGGTCACTGAGAATAATTTTTTAGCTCATAATAATTTAGGAGTGGCCTTGGCCAGTGAAGGGAGGCTTGATGCAGCGATTTGGCAGTATAAAAAAGTTCTTGAGATTGATCCTGAAAAGCTGCGGGCGCACAATAACCTTGGAGTAGCTTATACGAAAAAAGGGGACCTTGATATAGCCAAGGTGTACTATTTAGAGGCAGTTCGCCTTAAGCCGGATTATGCCAAGGCCCATTTTAATCTCGGGGTCATTTTAGCTGAACAGGGTAACTATGAGGAAGCTATAACTTATCACCAAGAGGTTGTCAACCTTGACCCGAAGAATGAAGGGGCCCATTATCATCTTGGGCGACTCCATTTTTCTTTTGGCCATAGAGAGAAAGCTATTTTTCACTATAAGGAAGCACTAAAAATAAATCCCCAATCAACGTTTCTGCAAAATTGCCTCAGTGAAGCTATAGTCAAAAAAGACACTTAGGAAATACAGTTGCTTAGTTATAAAGCAAGAAAGACTGCTAATATTGTGGGCTTCTGTACTATTTCTACTATCATTAAATATTCGGTATACTTCAAAAGAAATAAAAGTGTCAACTACTTGGCATCCTTCATTTATGCCCAAAAGTAGTTGAACTTTTTTAAATATTTTTCACCACGGAGACACGGAGACACAGAGACACAGAGTTTTTATAGTTTTTCTCTGTGTCTTCGTGGTGATTTTTTTTGGCATCTTTCATATTTACATAAAATAGTTGACACTTTTTTAATAGGCTCATTTTCACATTTACCGAAAAAGCTAACCTTAGCATTTTCGGTAAATGGTAGTAATCTAATACAGAAATCGGCATTTGGGGATTTTGGCAATACTGCCTTTATCCCCAAATGATACTTACAGGTTGTAAGGTGTTTATCGAGGACGGGGGATATGAAAATAAAGATCTATGGACCCCTGAGGGCCGAAAGTGGCTCGACTATACCAAGGTAAAACATCCACGTTTTTGGAATGACCGCAAATGGCGATGTCCCAATCTTC
Organism: Pseudomonadota bacterium; assembly: GCA_030605265.1. Classification (GTDB taxonomy): domain Bacteria; phylum SZUA-182; class SZUA-182; order DTGQ01; family DTGQ01; genus JAUWIR01. The sequence continues at coordinate 7,975 of JAUWIR010000159.1, forward strand.
CTGTAGTGGGGGTCTCCTGGTACGAAGCCTGTGCCTTCACCCAGTGGCTTACTGCTGAGATGGGCGATGGCATGGTATATCGTCTTCCCAATGAAAAGGAATGGCAGGCCGCAGCTGCCGGGCTTAGCTGCAGAGAATACCCCTGGGGTGATCAAATGGATAAAAATAATTGCAATTATAATGAAAGTAAGATTGAAAAGACCTCGCCGGTTGGGGTCTTCCGGAAAGGAGACACACCAGAGGGTGTATCGGATTTAGGCGGGAATGTATGGGAGTGGACCCTCAGCGATTATTATTCTAAGAAAGTATTGGAGCATTTTACTTTTGATGAAGCTGTTCAAAGGTTGTTTGATGAGCAAAAGTGGGAGGAATATGTTTCCAAGCTTGGTGAAAAAACCAGGCAGTTGCCTATTCTTCGCGGCGGGTCGTGGGCTTCGTTGCACGGTACTGCCGGTGCGCGTGTCGCATCCTCTTCCGCCCGTAC
>JAUWIR010000189.1 GCA_030605265.1 Pseudomonadota bacterium
ATACATTTGCTATTTCTTATTTTTGTTTCCAGGCTTAATAATAGTGACATTACTACTTTCATCTAAATCCACAATATTGGTTGATATGCCATCACCATATATAATTTCAATACTGCCAATTGATATTGATGGAAAAATTTAGCAAAGAATCATTCCAAAGATAATGTTTACAATTATACAAGATATCTACTCAAATAGCAACCGATATTAATGCAAATAATACAAAAAATTTATTTATTATTCATTAATATATAACATAATAAATTATACTTATTGCCGTCATATTTAATTCATTATATATATACACCCAATAAAACTAGTAAGCAAACTTTTTAATATTAACCATTTTTTAAAAGGATATAAAATAAAATTTACACAAAAATTTATTTTTTTATTACCATTTTCCTGTACAATCAGATAAATATTCAGCCTTTAATTTAGTCATTATCTCATCAAACAATATAAAGAAAATAAAATTAATATTGATGAATGATTTATAGAAAGAAAAAAAATTATCTTTCATAAACTTCCACTCGATATTTTTGAATAGAAAAAGTATATAATGAGGAAATGTCTGAAAAGAAAATTATTTTTTCTCTTATAACTATAGGAATATCCTCTGTAGTAACTCAATTGGTCCTGTTGCGGGAAGCTATTTCCACTTTCAGCGGCAACGAATTGGTAATCGGGGTCTTCCTGGGGATATGGCTCATGGCCAATGCCTTGGGGGCCTTTTTAGGAAGCAGATATACCCATAAAAAAAAGCAGTCAAAACATCTTTTTTTTGGGGGCCATCTTACTCTGGCCATACTCCCCTTTTTGCAACTAGCAGGTTTTCGGGGATTGCCATTTTTATGGATTCGAGGGGAATTACTGGGAATCGGTTCGGTAATTTTTGGAAGCAGCCTTATCCTTCTTCCCTCCTGCATCATTTTTGGCGCCTTAATCCCTGTTGGATCGTGCTTTTTTAAAAACCCTGACGAAGCGCCTTCTTTGGCCTTTATAACAGAGGTGGCAGGAGATATCCTGGGAGGACTCCTTTTCAGTTTTCTGTTTGTCTATATTTTTTCCCACTGGCAGATACTCATGGCCATTGGTTTTTTGAATCTTTTCATGGCCATTCTCATTTCCTCCTTTAAACTATGGCCCCTACCCATTTCTTTATTTGCAGTGATCATTATCAGCACTCCTCTTAACCTTTTTACCCTCTCCTGGCGAACACCAGGGCAAAAAATTCTTTTACACAAAAACACCCCTTTTGCCCAATTAACTATTACCCAAAGCCAAAACCAACTAAATGTGCTTTCCAATGGGATTGCCCTATTTTCAAGCCAAGACTATCGCGCTGAAGCGCTTGCCCATATTCCTCTTTCTCAAGTGCGGCAAGGAGCAAAGGTCCTCTTAATAAGCGGCGGGGTCCTGGGAACTCTTCATGAGATGCTCAAACATCAGCTTGGGGGAATTGATTATGTTGAACTTGATCCTGATATCCTCTCCTTAGATGAAAAGATCCATAAGGTCTTAAATCATTCCCTCATCAGGACCCATATTGGTGACGGCAGGATTTTTATAAAAGAGGCCGCCAAAAAGGGCCTTCTCTATGACTGCCTTATTATTGATGTGCCGGATCCGGAAAATATTCAGCTCAATCGTTTCTATACACTTGATTTTTTCCAGGAAGCCAAAAGGATACTTGCACCTGACGGGCTTTTATTTTTTACCTTAACAGGTGCGGATAATTATTTGGAAGAAGAAGGGCTTGCCTTAAATCGGTCAGTATATGCCGCCCTGGGAAAAGAATTCTCCAATATTCTTCTTTTACCGGGAGAAACTCATTATTTTCTAGCTGCTGACCGGCCTTTTCTTGATATTGACGATGAATTGAGAAAAAAGAAAATTCCCATCACCTGGCTCCTGGATTATCAACTTCCGGAAATTTCCGATCCCTTTAGAATAGACGATCTAAAAAATCTTATCAGCCAAGAAGAATCCTTCCCTAATAAAGATTTATCTCCCAGGGCTTTTCAGCACTTATTGAATCTGTGGATGAAAAAATCAAGGAGCCCCAAATGGCTGATCCCCTTAATTTTTTTCTCTCTGGCTATTTTTTTCCTTTTGGTCTTCTTGTTCTATAAAGTCCCCTTTATTACCCTTTCATCAGGATATGCCGGGATCTCTTTGGAGCTTTCTTTGATCATTCTCTTTCAGATTATCTTTGGCTATCTTTATTTGTGGATCTGTGTATTTATCACCCTCTTTATGATAGGCGCTCTCATTGGGGCATTGAGCGCTAAGAAATGGGCAACCACAGCAATTTCCCATCTTATTCTGCCGGATACAGGTTTTATTCTGCTTTCTTTAGGCATTCTATTTCTTGCCTTTTTTTATAAAACCCTTCAGCATGCTTTCTCTTTAATCCTCATCCATTATGGACTTATCCCTTTACTTATTTTCATCTCAGCCGTGATGGTAGGATGGCAATTCGTAGCCATAGCCCGACGATACACCCACCAATCTGAAAGGTCATCAGCTAAAATTACCGGCAGCCTCTATTTGGCCGACTTAGCAGGGGCCTCCTTTGGCACCTTCTTTATCAGCCTTTTTCTTCTGCCCAAGTTCGGCCTTATGGGGATACTTCTCTCAGTGATTATAGTCAAATGTATTAGCCTTATCATTCTATGTAAACATTCCATATAACTTTAATTACATAAAAATTAATAAAATATATGCATACTACTTTTTTAATTTGACATTTTAAAAAATATTTGATAAAAATATTATATACATTAATAATAATTTCATTTCTTAAAACATACACAAAAAGGATAAGAATAGAGGAGGGTATTCTTATCTTAATTTTTTTTATTTTGAAAAATATCTTTTCATAAATTCAATAAGTAACCATAACCTGAAAGACAAAAATTATTAATCCGGGATTAAGTCGTTTATAAAATAATTTATTAAAATTTTTTAAATATAATAAATCCATTTTTCTTTTAGAGGAAAATAAAATTATGTGGTTAAAGAGAGTAGCCTTATGTATAGGATTAAGTTTTCTTTGTTTTGCTTTTTTTACCCCCAAGGCATCTAGTTCAGTATCCACTATCTATGGTCCTGAGATCATATCGACTGAAACAATAAACGAAACGCCGGTTATTGCTCTTGATGCAGAGGAGAATGCTCATATTATATGGATTGCTGAATCCGATTCTTTAAATTTAGTATACAAAATGGTAGATAGAGAAGGAAATGTTATCATAGCTGAAACAAACCTCACCCCTTTTACTGATCCACAGTGCAGCCATGCTAAAAGGCCGGCAATGGTTATTGACTCTTCAGGTGAACTACATATTGTATTTCATAGTTTCTCCCATTATACTGACTTAGGGGACACTGAATATGCCGCCGAAACTGACCTTGAAGAAAGTGAGGTCATCTATATCAAGCTTAACCCTAATAACTACCTGACTAATATCTACCTGGGCCAAACTAATATCAATGATCTTATCATAATCCCAGAGACAATCATCAGCACAAATGACCATGTAAAATCACGAGCCCCCAATATAGCTCTCAATAATAGCGACAGACTTCATATAACCTGGTTTGAAGGCAACGGAGGAGAGGGCGGCACTAACATGACAGTTCATTATCGGGTCATGGATTTAAATGGCGGCGAGATTGCCCCCGAGACTTGCTTGACAACTACGTATAATATAGATACAGGTTGGGGTGAACCACAGGTTGCGGTAGACAGCATGGGAAATGCACATATTATTTTTTGTACGGATAATAGCAATGGAACTGACGCCCGGGAAATTTACTACACTATGGTTTCAGTAGCCGAAAATGGAGCGGTTACTACCTTAATTGATGAGACCATAATCACCACCCCTGATGATCATGCCTCTGTCCGGGCACAACTTGCTATAGACAGCCAAAACATGGTTCATGTTATCTGGCATGATAAGCGCCTTGAAGATGCCGATACAGGGAGTACTGAAATTTTTTACTCAAAATTAAACCCAAGCCTTGATGATCAAGATGGGGATGCCGCAGATAGAACGATAATTTCTGTAATCTCCGAGGCCCGGGTAAGCTCAAATAATGATTTGGGATCCAACCAAAAGAATATTGCCATTGACCGGTGTGACCGGCTCCATATCACCTGGAGTGAAGATGATTGGGGTGATGATGCAGCTCTTATGTATACAATACTTAATACAGCAGATAATATTATTACGGTAGTTGAACCAGAGATGGTTATTGCGGAAGACCTAACAGAGATTTATCCATGTGCTTCGTATTCAAGTTCTTCACGAAACCCGGTGATAGCTATATCTGAAACTAATCGCGTCTTTCGTGCTTTCAATGGTTACCATAATGATACAGGTAATTATAGCCTCTATTTATCAATTCTTTGTACTCCTTGTAATTTCCAGGTAGAATTTTCGCTTACGAAAACCTCAATAGAGGAAAATATGGATACGATAAAATTCACAATCGAGCTATCTGAACCAACTTGCCAAGACGTTATCATACCTATCTTTGTAGAAGGTACCGCCCGAGCGGGTAGTGATTTTTTTCTACATTTAGCCCATCCTTATGGCTACCCCCTTGAATTACTACCAGCAGGTGTTTTTATCTCCGCCGGATCATCTTCCGGAGAGATCACTGTTATGCCGATCGATGATAATACGGTAGAATCAGATGAAACCATAATCCTTACTATGGATGCGGATAATATCACAAATATGGATGCGGATAATATCATAAATGCGGCACCTGGCACTAATACTGTCTTTATAATCACTATCAAGGATGATGATCGAAAAATAAGTGGTTCTACTATTTTTATGCCTTTTTTCCGTCCTATGGACTCCTCTTTTCCTCTTTATCCAGTATCTTCCTATGCACCACCAGGACTCTTATTTTCTTTAGATTATTCCACTGGCTATACACCCCCTCTATTGGAACCTTACTTTACACTACAATTTTTATGGTATATAAACATGTGGGATTATCTTTCCCAACCATGGGCAATCTATTACTAATGGAATTTCTTATAAAAAATTCTCTTCAGTCACCCGGTAAATTTGCCGGGTGACTTTTTTATTTATTCTATGCCTTAGCCTCTTTTTTAAATTCAGATAATTCCTCAATGATATGCTTTTCTTCCCTCTGGGTTTCTATTAGTTGAAATTCAGCAAATTCAGACTTCTTTTCTAATAAATGCTCCATTTTTAATTCAATTGCCCTTTTTTGCGGATGGGTTTTTATGGTGGTATAAGCCCTGACAAGATTAGCCACAGTAGCCTCCTGGAAAAGAAATTGTTCTCCCTCCGAGGTTTCAATAATTGTTCGAAGATGTTTATGCCCGGAGGGGATGCCCATAATAATTCTATTTATCATGGTGTTAGAAAAAGATTTTTTCAATAGCTCTCTCCTTAAACCAAATTATTCATAAAAAAATATTTTTTTCTGTATTCCTTTAACTGTTCTATCTATACCATTACTAAATATTTGTCAGAATATAAACAAGATTCAAAAAGTTCAATAAAAATTTTTGGCAAATTATGAAAATCCCTTGATTTTAGAGTATCATTATGTCACTTATCAGATAACTTCCAAGTATATTAATTCCGAACAACCATCTTTTCGTCGCTGTATTTTCTTCAATCAAACGATATTTTAGCAGCGGATATCTACAAAAAAAATTATTTTTATAGGGCTTTTTTATAGACAATGGGAAAAAAAATTGTTGCCTTCTCTATCAATAATCCAAAGCGAGTGCTGCTTCTTTCTTTTTTACTTGTTTTGATCCTGGGGTTTCAGATACGAAAAATTCAGATTGATACGGACCCGGAAAATATGCTCCCGGAAACAGAACCTGTCCGGGTTACCCATAATGCAGTGAAAAAGGAATTCAGCCTTCATGATTTTCTTGTCCTTGGCATAGTGAATGAAAAGCATGAAGACGGGGTTTTTACTCCAAGGGCCCTTTCGAATATTCACTCACTAACTCAAGAGATAAAAAAAATTAATGGAGTTCTTTCCTATGATATCCTCAGCCCTTCAACTGTGGACACCATTCTTCAGGCAGGCCCCGGCTCTATACGCTTTGAATGGCTGATGGGCTCTGCCCCCAAGGATAGGGCAAAGGCTCTTGAAATTCGCCAAAATGCTCAAGATAATCCCATGCTTCAGGGCACTCTGGTTTCAGAGGATGGAAAAGCCGTGGCCCTTTTTATCCCCATAGAGAAAAAGGATATGAGTTATCGGATTTCCAATCAAATACAAGCCCTTATAGACAAATATTCCGGTGAAGAGAACTACTACATTACTGGTTTACCTGTAGCAGAGGACACCTTTGGGGTTGAGATGTTTCACCAGATGGCCGTCTCAGCGCCCCTGGCCGCCTTGATTATCTTCGGGCTTCTCTGGCTTTTTTTCAAAAAGCCGTCTTTGATCATTTCACCAATGATTGTCGCTGTGATGAGTGTTACTGCTGCTATGGGCCTTTTAATCGGGCTTGGCTTTAAGGTGCACATCATGAGCTCCATGATTCCCATCTTTTTAATCCCCATTGCTGTTGTTGATTCAGTCCATATACTGAGTGAATTTTACGATTTGTACCCTGTCTACCAAGATCGAAGAAAAACAATGATTGAGGTGATGGAGCATCTCTTCATGCCTATGCTGTATACCTCTTTGACCTCATCAGTCGGCTTTGCCTCCCTGGCCTTTACCCCTATTCCTCCAGTGCGGATTTTTGGCCTTATGGTGGCCTTTGGGATCATGGCCGCCTGGGCCCTGACTATCACCTTCATCCCCGCTTACACAATGATAATTCCTGCAGCATGGTTTCTCAATTTTGGTGCTGTAAAGAAAAAAGAGGACAAAAAAAACAGTTTCCTTGATCGCCTGATTTTCCATCAGGCTGAGCTTACCTGGATGCACCCAAAAATCATTCTGGCTATTACCGGTTTTATTATGATTTTATCCATATACGGGATTACCCGCTTAAAGATTAATGATAACCCTGTTAAATGGTTCACCCCGTCTCACCCCATCAGGATGGCCGACAAGGTACTCAATAAACATTTTGGAGGTACCTACGAAGCCTATTTGACTATGGAGACGGGGGGAAATTTTTCCGGTCCGCAGGAACTCTTTAAACAACCTGCTGTTTTAGATTATATTGAGAAACTGCAAAAGGCTTTGCTCAAATCTCCTTTGGTGGGTAAGTCCACCTCAGTAGCTGATATTATCAAAAAAATCCACTATGAGCTCAGAGGACAAGAAAAAACCGCTTACAGCATCCCCTCCTCTCCAATGGCTGTTGCCCAGATCCTGCTCACTTACCAAAACAGCCACAATCCTGATAATCTGTGGCATTTTATTACTCCTGATTATAAAAAAGCCACTATCTGGGTACAACTCAAAAGCGGCGACAATCAAGATATGCAAAAAGTAGTGCACCTGGTGGATGCTTTCTTTCAGGACAATCCGCCCCCTTATCCCCTCTCCCATCAATGGTCAGGCTTAACCTATTTAAATGTGGTCTGGCAGCAAAAGATGGTCTACGGGATGTTTCGCTCTTTGCTGGGAAGCTTTCTCATTGTTTTAATTATGATGATCGTTCTGTTTCTTAAATGTTGCCTGAAAAATTTATTACATTCGTTAAAATTAGAGTATGCAAAGGGCTATAAGCGTAACGTACTGAAATAGCCTGAAAATAAAGACTTATGTCAATTAAATAACAAAAAATTATTTATTTTTTAATAATTTACTGGAAATTTGTCTATAAATAATTCATAATAAAATCGCCTCTTGCGCTTGATGTAAATATCAAGCAGAAATGGAGGCTTTTATGAATTTCAAT
>JAUWIR010000331.1 GCA_030605265.1 Pseudomonadota bacterium
ATTAGCATTCTTTAAAGCTTTTATCTTCATATTCAGTCTCCTCAGGTCACTTTCCAATGGAAGAAGAGATCCATAGTACCATCTACCAAATAATAAAAACTATTTTTTAACGATTATTTTGGGAGTAATAAATATCAACAGCTCATCATAATATTCCTTTTTCGATTTATTCATAAATAAATATTTTATAATTGGAATGCTCCCAAAGAAGGGGACTTTCCGCTCGTTTTTCGCTTGGCTTTGTTTATAGAGGCCGCCAATAACTGCAGTGGCGCCATCTTTGACAATCAATTTAGTGTTGGCCGTGCGGGTTTTAATTGCCGGCACGCCATTGATTTTTTGGTCCCAATTAGGCTCGCTTTTATTTGCTTCTATTTCCAAGGTAATATAATTATTAGGCGTAATGTGAGGGGTTACAGCTAATTTGATGACCGCATCTACAAATTGGGTCGTTGGGTTCCCATCTTTGTCCACGGAAGGATAAGGGATTTGATCTCCACATTGGATAAGCGCTTTTTCATTATCCAATGTGGCAATACGTGGATTAGAGATGATCCTACCCTTGCCCTCCATTTCCATGGCATCAAGTTCCATATTAAGTTGAAAAAGGCTCTCTATATGGCCGAGGGACAATCCGAGCCCGCCAAAAATATCGCCTGTATTCGGTAGGTTCACTGCATAAGAGTCTCCTCGAATACCGGTAACATCAACTGTATAGGGGAAACGATAATTGGTTTCTTTTTGATATCCTCCTCCCCAGCGAACTCCCAGCTCTTTGGAAAAATCTTTGGTTGTTTCCACAATCCTTGTTTCTATCATTACCTGGGGGGTTTCTTTATCCAGATCAGCCAGGATTTCCTTGATTTTTTGAATATTCCCTGGCGTGTCTTTGACAATTATAGAATTGGTTCGCTCATCAACTATAATAGAAGGGTTTGCCGATAATCCTTCGGGGTTGCTCAGCATGGGAGACAGCTGATCTTTGAGGGTATTTACTTGAGAATAGTTAATTGAGATTATTTCAGTTGTTAAGGGCAGGGTCTTTTTTTTGCCCTTTCAGTCATTTGTCTGGCCTGAATAGCTTTTAAATTGGCCTCTTCTTCTTGGGTAAAGGTCCTTCGCGTACCAACTCGAATAATATTCCCTTCCATTTTCATGGCTAACCGATTGGTCTTTAAAATGATCTCAAGGGCTTGGTCCCAAGGCACAGGTTTATGGAGTGTAATAGAGACTTTTCCTTTAACATCCGGATCGATAACTAAATTGTGTCCACTGATATCTGAAATAAGACGTAATACCGAACTTATATCAGCATTTTGAAAATCAAGAGAAATGGGTTTCCCTGTGTAACTCATTTGTTGCATTGCCAGGGTTTCTTTTTTTTCATTTTCCTGTGGATTTGTTTCTTCTTCTTTTTGGCTTTTTACTGATCTAATAATATCCCGTTGAAGAGGAGTATTTGAATCGGGTAGATTTTTTTGAGGGTCATTTGTTTCGATTTTTTTGGAGGATTCTTGAGTTACCCCTTGATTAGGGGGTTGAACCGGTATTTTTTGAATCTCTATAGTTGGTTCCGGGTTGATGGTTTTTGCTGTTTTAACAGAGCAACCAAACGACTGACAGCTAAAAAGGAAGATGATACTTATGAATAGGGTTTCGAACCACTGGAACTGTTTGCTGGAATCCATTCTCTCCCCCTTAATGATTTTCTGAAAAAGCGGTTCAGTTTTCTTTTGAAATGTACTATGATCTATTATTTTGCTGTTCTTCTTTATAAAGTTTAATGGTTATTTCTTGTTCTTTCATTCTCCCTGAGTAATCTTTTATTATGTTTGTTACCAAAATTTTTTCCTGTTCAATTTTGGCAACTTTCCCTTGTAACTTTCCGATCTTCTCCCCTTTTCTTACCAAATAACATTTACCATCCGGGGCCTCCACAACTGCCACTCTCCCTAAAGTACCCCATACAATCCCCACTAGTTTGAGTTCTGAAAGGGCATATTTTAATATTGGAGAGGTGTGGACCTTGGGAGAAATTTGTTTAGACTCTAATATTAAGGGAGATTTAAAAGGATCTCGTATACTTTTTGGCGAAGATGCGCCAAAAAGGAAAGGAAGAAAAAAGAAAGTAGCGAGTATCAGGTTATTTCTTTTTCCCATGATCACCTTTGTCCCCTTTTTTTTTGTTAGAGGTAGTTGGTTGAAATCGATAGGTAGTGGCCCGGCAAGTTGTTTGTAAAATAACATGATCATTAATCATTTTTGGGTTTCTCATGGTAAAATCATCAATGGTTACAATTCGATCTAAGGTGCTGATACGTTGAAAAAAATCAGTCACATTTTTATAAGAGCCTTTTACTTTAATATTTATGGGCAGTTGAGAATAGAGTTCTTGCCGGGTTTCTTTTTGAGGTTGAAAAAGTTCAAATTCAAGACCACAGTGGTTTCCCTGATCAGAAATTTTGGTTATAAGAGAAGGGACTTCTTTTTTGGTCGGCAGTTGCTGCTGGGCCATAAGTAACTCCTCTTGTACTTGTAGAATCTCTTTTTCAAAGAAGGAGATATCTTTACAAATTTTCAGGTTTTCTTGTAAGGTTTTTGTCTCTTGAGCTAATTGCTTTTCTAAAAGAGTAATTTGGTCTTGCTGAGGCTTTATGATGATAAAGGTCCAACCAGAGACAAAAACTATGGTCATTAACACAAGGAGAAGGATTTTTTTCTGTAAAGGCAAAGAGGAAATTTTATTATTGAACTCTTTTGAGGTCATGAGTTATCCTTCTTTTCCTTTTTTTCATGATGAGCAACAGAATTACAGGTTATTTTAAATTTCTTTATTTTTTTTGTTGAGATAATGGTTTGAGTTATGTTATCCAGTTCTATATTTGAAAAATAGCTTGTATTTTCTAAATTTTTCATAAAATAGGCAATGCTGTTAGCCGTAAGAGACATGCCTTCTAAAATGATTCGGTTATCCTGAGAGGACAGAGAAGTTAACCATATTTTCTCCGGGATTACATTGGCAATTGTATTTAAAAGAGGTGCAGGGCCGGTTTGCTTTAGTTTCATGTCCTTTATAATGCTGAGTTTTTGTTCGAGTTCCTTTTTATCCTTTTTGAGTTTATTTATTTTCTTAACTTCGATTTTCGAATTTTCAATTTTCTCTTTGGTCGTTTTGATATCTTTTTGAAATTGTTTCATTTTCGATTGAAGATGGACATAGAGAGAAATTCCTCCGCTGAAAAGCAACAGCAGACATACTGCCCCGATAATGAGTTCTTGACAAATAAAGACAGTTTTTTTCTTCCTGGGGAGTAGATTAATTTTTATCAACGGTCATTCACCCTTCTTATAGATAATCCCATGACTACGGCCATCATAGGCGCTATATCGGCCAGCCGGTTAAGATCAAATTGATTGGGATTGATTTGTATTTTTTTAAAGGGATTACTTTTTTCAACCTCTATTTCAAATCTTTTGGAAAGTACTTGATCTATATTGTCAATTTTGGAAGTCCCTCCGCTTAATAGAATTTTGGTAATAGGAGTATCATCTGCGGTGGCTCGAAAGTAGTCAAAAGATCGTTGAATCTCAGACATGATTTCTTCATAAAAACTTTCCTTAAGAGGATTTATTTGTTCATCTGTAATTTCTTCTATTTTTTCTCCCATCTTTATTTTTTCTACTTGAGAGGCATCTAAACTTAAGGTATTTTGTAATATTTTTGAATAATTATTTCCCCCTAAAGAAGCATCACGGGTGAATATTGTTTCCCCCTCCCATAAAATATTCATATTCATTGTATCTGCGCCTATGTCAAGGAGCACAATGTAATGATCCATGTCCTTTTGATAATTGATTTCATATTGATTTTCCAGTGCAAATACATCAATATCCACCACAGTAGGAATTAAATCGGCATCTTTGATTATCGAGATAATATCTTGAATTCGTTCTTTTTTTACAGCCACAAGAAGAACATCCATCTGCCCTTCTTCTTTAGGCTTGGCGTTATTCATTATTTGAAAATCCAAATTGACATCGTTAATGTCAAAAGGGATATACTGTTCAGCTTCGAAGAGTATTGATTCCATCAATTCGTCTTCACTCATTTGTGGTAATTTTATTCTCTTAACGATTACTGACCGGCCTGATACGGAGGTGGAAACATTTTTGGTAGTGATTTTCTGCTCCTGAATAAGTTCTTTTATAGCCGAAACGATAGTTTTGCGATCAAGAATTTCATCTTCAGATATTACACCTTCAGGTAATACCCTTATTCCGGCCTTCATCAGGTCAAAGCCCTTATTGGTTTTTTTCAACTGAGCAATTTTTAAGGAATTCGTCCCTATATCTAAACCAAATAAATCCTTTTTTTTGAAAAAATCCATTTATTCAATTTCCTTTACAATTTCCTTTATGATCTATTATTTAATAAATCTTAAATTTTAATTTTTTTTTCATAAAAAATGCAACAAAATTGATGTATATAAAATGCACTTAGGGCATATTATCCCTTATAAGCACCTGAAAAACTTTTCGGCATCGAATATCCAATTAATCGGAAAAAGGTTAAGCTTTTTCTTTAAAGTCTTATTGAACCTGTCGCCGGAGGATTATTGAAAACCCGACCGGGACCTTTTCATCTCCAAAATTTTCATCTTTCAGGTCCTCATCGTAGAAAAAATTAATTCCCGAAGCTATATCAATATAATTTCCCCATATAGCTCCATAAAGAGAACTGTTTCCCGCTACTTTAATAGTTGCTTGAGGGGCATAAAAAATTCCGTAAACAGCAGAGTTTGATGCGAGGCTAATTTTGTAGTCATGCTCATTTGCAGATTCAGCAACTGAATATACCATAAATTTTTTTGGGGCACTACTATTAATGATTTGAGAACCCGGATGTAATTTGAATGAGCCTTTGATGAAAATAGTTAAAGAAGAATTGGGGGCCAGGTTAAGTTTGCAGCCTTCAAACAAGGAGAAATCCCCCTCCAGGTAGAAGGCTGTTTGGCCAACAACAGTTAATTCCGAATCAGCAAGCATTTCAAAATGATTAAAGTAATAATCATTATTCTTTTCATAGGAACCTATGGAGTCATTATGTTGGTTGGGGAGCGAATAGTGGTAAGCATCACTATTAAAATAGTTATTATGTAATAAATGGTCGTCATTCTCCATTAGAATTTTTTCAGCTTTACCCATAATACCCGGGATGTTAAGTGGATCACAGCCAGGAAGCCGGCTATCTTCCGCACCCCAGGAACTTATATTTAGATCATCCTCAGCCGGGTAAGAGATCGCCTTGATTTCTCCCTTTATTTTGGCCTGATTTCCTAGATAAATTTCCCCATTGGTGTAAACGGACCCTTCAATTACTGTATTAGCATCTAAAAAAAGAGATCCCGGAGTAACTATCGATCCTTTGACGTGAGCATTATGATAAAGTGAAATAGTAGCTGATGCACTTCCGGCAGAGATATTCCCTTCTTTCCCGGTAGATTTTTTACCGGATGAGCGAAAACTTTGAACTGTGCCGAATTCTTTGATGGATATCCCCTCACATCCGTGTATCCCTGAAAAAGGAGAGAAAAAATAATTAGGTGCGAATACGGTTTCAAA
>JAUWIR010000441.1 GCA_030605265.1 Pseudomonadota bacterium
CCAGATGCCAAGATGTTTAAGTATCTTTTTTATTACAAGTGGATCGGTAATAAATCGAATACTTCATAATGCAGCATCCCTCCACAAGATTGATTTTATTACAATTTAGGGGTTGATTTAGTTGTTTACCCCCCTGCCGAATATAAGGACCGGTAATTCTTGGTATATAATTTTATATTTTTAAATGCCTTTGACCCTGATTTTATAAGTTACATTTATCATCTACTTTTGATTTTGTTTTATCTATATTAGATAAAAATAACCTCTGATATTTTTTACTGATATTTGATTTGAGGAAAAATACCTTGCCATAGGCAATTGATACCCTTCGGGTGAATAGATTTTTAACCGCCAAATATAATTGATATTTATATATTCTCAGAGAGCTATTGTCAAATGTTGTGTATGGCATTAGGCGGCTTTCCTTTCGGCCTCTATACTATTTTAAATTTGACGTCCTCGATTACCTTAGCCAATTGCTCAAAGCGGTTTAATCTCTTCCATCTTTTCCGAACATACATGCAAAGCTGAAAGCCCATGTTGACCACAGTTTTACTGGAGAAACAATTCTTTATCCTTACCTTAGCTGTTCTCAAAGCTACTGTAGCAAAGCTAGATTCAATAGGATTTGTGGTTCGAATATGCCTCCAATGATCTGCTGGAAAATCCAGCAGTACCACAACCTCAACAGTACATCCCTGTCTTTTTGTAAGCATGCAATAGCCTTGAAACATTTTGCTTTGTAGATGCTAACAAAAGTAGTAAAGTTTTTTTCTGCCTCTTTCTTACTTGGAGCCATCCTGATTTCATGAAGCTTTTCTTTGGCTTTCTTCAGGATACTCTTTGGCAACTTATCAAGTACATCAGATGTCTTGTGAACCCAACTTGCCACCGGGGTTTCCCATACACCTTGAACAATGCTCTCCTAAAGCTCAGAGCGTCATTTCCAGTAGCCAATTTTGACCCACCCTCTCTATTCATCCAAATCCTCCTGCCAGTCGACTTTCCGTCGGCTTATGGTCGATGGTGATACACCTGGTGCATCTTTACCTAAAAGAGCTGTCAGGCTTCGGTGAAATCTCCAATGGATATGCCTTTTAAATACACCCAGGGGATTAATTCTTCTATGCTCTTTGTCCCACGTAAATACCGAGACATTATACTGGGGATAAAATCAATCCCTTCCCCACCATCAGGCTGTCAATCTCGTGTCCTGGGTACCCATACTTGAACCTGCCCAATTCCGGTCTGTACGCCCCACTCTGGTAAGTATCCGTTCCTCACAACCCTCTGCCGGCCTTGATTATCCTTTAGCTCCTTGTATTTCGATAAAAATTCTTCAACTTCCGCTTCTATGGTTTCTGCTAAAAGTTTCTTTGCTCCTTGACGAAGTATTTCAGTTATTGAGTCATCGATGTCTCTCTCTTGCTTTTTTAGCTCTACTACATTATTTTTTGCTTATGGTGTGTATATCTTTTCTTTATGCAGTGGAATTTACTATTCCTCAAAAGAGGAAATAACCCCTATCATTTAAAAATCAGATACTACCAGGCCATTTTTCCGATCGTACAATTTGGCAATAGCAACCTTGATATTAGTTTTGTTGGTAAATACGGCTAATGACTTTAATCCTGCCAACAGTGAAGGTCTCCTGCGCGGTTAAGTTGATTCCTTTGCCTTTGCTAAAAAGTTAAGAAAAAAAGATATTTTTGTAACCCTTCACAGCCCCTCTTCTTGACTGATGATTATTTTAAAACAAACTCATCTGTCTGTCATTAGCACTATCTATATATCTTAATGTTTGGCCGTTTTTTAGTTGTTTTACTATTGCTTTCACAGATTCTTTTTCAAGCTCGCTGCTTTCAATTTTAAAAGGAGCATATTTGATTATCTGTTTTGCTCCAATTATTCCCTTTTTGATTAACCCTCGAATAGTATAGTGAGGAACATCCAATCTTTTGGCCGCCTCGTTTAGTGAAACCACATCTGTTTTTTTGGTCCTATCAAAGGGGGCTATTTTCTTCTTCGATCGAAGACTTCTTACTCTAGTACGATTCCAGGGATTGTCATAGCCGGTTTTTAATTTTAGACAATTAAATGTCCTGGCTATCTCTTCGTCAGGATAATGACAAGATAACTTCCGCACTAATTCTACTATCTGTTCATTGGTTTTATTTTTAGGTGCCTCTCCCCTACAGGGTTTTTTAAACTGAACCTGAGTATGAATTCCTCCTTGCCAGTGAATGGTCATGGTTATCAGTAAGGTCTCCTCATCTAAGAGTACAAGAACTTCCTTGACGAGCATTCTGATTATTCTTTTCTTTATAGCAGGATCTGTCTTTGGATGCCGCCATATTTGCGGTAGATGATCTTTAAGGGATAGAATTTTTTTTATCTCTTCTTTTGTAGGTTGTTTAATATCTTTTGTCATCTTACCAATTCGTTCTTTTATATCACTTACCATGGCTAATTTCTCATTCCATCGCCGCTCAAGTTCCGAGGCTACCAAGCGATTCAATGGATCAATTAAATTGTACTGGGTAAATGCTCTGCCAGCTTCATATTGGGCAGATTCAAGCTCTTTTGAAAGACAGGAAATCTTATCCTGATATTGCCGGGTTATCATCTTGGTTGCTTCAATACCGGCCTGCAAAGCAGCAGGTTCAATGGCCTTGAAGAGTTCTTCCTCAAATATACGATCACACTTTAGAGCAGAGAATGACTGGCAGTAGCCTCCTGCGTGATAATAATCTCCACTACATTGATACGTGGGATGGGTCCCTCCTTTGCCCCAATAACGAACGTGCATTTTCCTGCCGCATCGCTGACAGCGAAGTATACCTACTAAAAGGGCCTTCCCCTTGCGAATCGCCCCTATTGCCTCATTTGTCGCAGTCTTATAATGATTATTTTTCATTGTATCCATATTGTCTTCGTACTGCTTCCAACTTATATAACCCTCATGGTGATTATGAATTAATACTTGCCATTTTTCAGGGCTCTTTAGGTGTCCGCTTGTTTTTTTTATCCGCCCCTCTTTGTATGCTACTCGACATTCTGTCCTTCCATACACATAAGCGCCGGCGTAAAAAGGATTACGGAGCAACTGCAAGATAAAAGAATAAGTCGGCAACTGCCAATGCCTTGTTTTACCTTCGCTATCTTTGGCTCCATTAACCGGAACTGATATTTTCTCTTCAATGAACCATAAATATGTTTGCTTGCCGCTGCCTAATTCAGTAAATTTTTTAAAAATCAGCTCTATTATCTCCTGCTCTCGCACACAAGCCGATTTTTCAATTATCCCATTTGAATTCAGGATATATCCTGTCGGCACCACTGCGAATAACTCACCACGCCTGGCTTTTGATTCCCTGCCTTGCCGCATACGAAACTTGATCAGATTAAGCTCCGCCTCACTTATGGTGCCTTTCAAACCTAAAAGCATCCGATCATTAGGATTTTTAGGATCGTATATCCCTTGATGATCTCCAATTAATGTATCAAATATTGTGCATAAGTCAATCAAGTGATACCAGTCCCGGTTACATCGAGCAAGGCGTGTGGCATCAAGTGATATCACGATTTTTATCACACTCATACTCACCTGGGTTACTAGATTTTGAAACCCTGTTCTTTCGCTATACCACGCGGCTGACTTGCCTAAATCATCATCAATAGTTACAGGATATTCCCAACCCAATAAGCGTGCCCTCTCTACAAGGGCATATTGTATCCGGCTACTCTCTGCATGCTGTTGTACCTGCCTCTCCGATGATTGCCGTATATAGATGAAGGCTTTTCGATTTAAATGATTCTCTTTTATCTTTTCATCCATTATTATTGTCCCTCTTTTGTTTATCCATTTTTTTAATCTCGATGTATTCCAAATATAAGGTAACTAGCCCATAGATAAGTTTTTCCTGATCAGCATTGATATGCACAGATCGGATCACCTCTAACTGCTTGGTATCAAACTCAAACCTTAATTGCCTCTTTTTGTTCATGATTTGCCTCCTTTGAAATTTTTTCATTATCTAAATAATCCGCTAATTTAAGGAGATTTTCAAAACAAATATGAGGCTTCTTTTGGATAGCGCAACCCTCACCAGCCTCAGGGTAAGTTGCCCATTCCGGAATGAACAGAGTTTCATTTTCCGAAATCTTGCATATATATCCTGGTGGGTTACTTTTGTGAAAAATTCTTATTACAGGTAGGCTCTTACCAAAATGAGGATAGTGCGGATAATGTATAGTTACTGATTCTTTCTTTACTACTGTATTTTGTCGTATTTGATGAAACTTATAATCTTCATTGGGCCTTTGCAGCGGGGGCATACAAGGACATCAACTTCCCATATCTTCTTTATGCATTCGCGC
>JAUWIR010000151.1 GCA_030605265.1 Pseudomonadota bacterium
AAATAAAGTATCCTGGTGGGGAAACAGAGGGATTAAAATTGAAATTAAAGATCAATTCAATTTTTCATAAAGTGGGTCTCAAATACGGCTGATAAAGTGGGCACCAAATCAGCCTGGAAATGTCTGAACTTATGTAAGAAAATTTGAAAAAACCATTGAAGGTGAGGAAAAACATCTTGAAACTTTGCTCGCTGAGGTAATTGGAGTTGAAAAGATTACATATTGGGATAAAATACGAGATATAATTCGTAAATTAAACTTAAAAATAGTAAGAGAAGAGGGGGGGCCATGGGGTATTTATGCTAATGTTATACTACACGCCGGTGTTCCTTTAGCCTATTTTGAAAATATTTTTGAAATTACGCAAGAAGAGTTTAAAAAGTGTAATAGCAACTTAGATAGTACCATAAATAATCTTTGTGACAAAGAAGATATCTTTAAGTACGAACATTTCTCTAAATACTTTAAGAAGGCATTTGAATCACCACTTAAAAGGAAAATGCTGTTTAGGTGGTTTGCTATTTTAGTGGATATATCACGCCAGGACTGTCACTTGACTGTCACTTAGATGGACATTTGCCGCCACATCTAATAAGTTGTATGAAGACCCAAGTAATAGATAATAAACAAGAAAAGGAAAACTATAATAAAGCGTATATACAAAATCAGAAGAGGAAATTAGAACCACGATCAGGATTAATATTCAATCGAGATCGTGGGGAAATCGCATATTTAATTCAATCAAAGAGTATGGATTTAAAGGTGTTAGAAACAAATATAGGTTTTCCCTCCCAATGGAAAAAAGCATTAGAATACGCTAATGAACGAAAATTTCCTATATTATCCCTGCCTATTATACCTTCAGATCTACCTTCAGAAATAGTTTGCTCCCACTATAGATCTAAAGTTTTTCAAAGTGTAGCTAACGAGCCAGTTGATGCGATCATTTTTGACTCTAGTTATAAGGTAATCTCTCCAGAAAAAAAAGAAATATCGATCAATAAGGAGAATGACTCCTTATTAACTATAATTACCAGGGACAAATGCAGCGACTTAAAAAAAAATGGGGATGGTACCATTATCCTGATGATCTTTCCCAGCATTGGTGGGACTGGTATCATTATACATGGGATATTCCCCATTTGGAAAAACTAATCGTTACTTTACCAAAACCTTACGGCGTAGTAAAAATTAATTCTGAATATACTCAAACTGATATAAAAGGAAAGTGGTTAGCTGATGCCAAATTAGCAAACTGGTACGAATTTGAACAATTTGCCGGAGATAAGCCACCAGACTTCGAAATAAACTCAGATCTATTTAATTCTGATAATAAACCACTTGTTATAGCCCACTTCTTTGATGGAAATAGTAAGACAGACGACCACGACGGTTTTCTTAATTTTGAAAATGGCCATTGGATTTGGAGAAGTTCTTTTAGTACTGAAAGCTTAAGCAGGGTTAGATACAAAATTGATATTTACGTATACTCTACGGTTATGTCTGATGACTTAACGGTAAAGGCAGAATTCAGTTGCATCTGGTATCCATCGTTAAATATCGAAACTATACCTACCTCAATGATTTGGCCTGATGAAAAATGCGATGTTAAAATAAAAGGAGCTAAAAACTTTTCCGTTGATGGCACTATTTCCGCAGATATTGATGATAAATATCGGGTATTGAATAAAAAAAATGAAAACGAAAGAGTATGGACATTTACAAAAAAACCTCCTGATTGTATTCCAATTATCACTATTAAGATAGATGGAAAGCCATATGAATTTCCTATAAAGCTTCCCTATATTTCAATTTGGGTACAAACAATTAATCCTGTTGAATTGGAATGGTCAAATGACAAACCATTCTCACGTTCTGTCTTGGAAGAATTAGTTAAAAAAGATTACGAGGCTAGAATTCGATTTAGGTATTGGGGGAAGAAAGGCGAATCAATATCTTTATATGAAAGTTCAACGGGTAAATTAAACAGGAGGTTATCCTTTGAAAAAAATGGGCATGATTCTATTAGCTGTGGAGAGATATTAAAATATGATAGCCCCATTATAAAAAATGAAGTAACGCATCGGAAAGCATTCCTTTTCGAAAAAAACGATGAGGCATGGAATTTTACGTCTCTTTATAATAGCGCAAAAAAAATATTTCTATACAAAAACTTTTTTTATTTTCCAGGTACGAGCAAATGAAAGATAAAGGTATTTTAGCAGTCTTGAAGTGTGATAGGTCATGGTCAACCGGCAGTATTTTTACTCCTCTTGCAGAGTGGGAAGATGATAATTGGAGGAATATAGATAATGATAATCGAAAAGATAAATATATCAACAATGGCTGTGTATTTCATAATACTTGTTATCCACTAAATGCTTTAATTTTAGCCGATATTCATAAAGACATTGACAATTTTGATGAAAAGGACCTTAGTAAATCACTCTTTCAAATCAAAAAAGAGCATAAGCCCTTTTGTAAAATATTAGCACAAAAGATAACCCTGAATAATCCTCCCCCCAAAATAAGCCTTGAACACTACAACTATTGTAACGGCGAAAAAGTATGCTTTAACACTGATAAAAATTTTATTGTTGGTCCATATCAGATTGAATTTAAAGAAAATAAATATGTTGCATGTGCTTCATTAGAAGAAGAAATATTTCTTAACCGTTATCTTTTAACAGAAGAAGTCAAAAAATTAATGTATTTTTTTGCGGATAAGCCTTATTCTTATTTATTATTAACGGACGAGATCAAAGCGGAGCCAATAGTAGCAGATAATTCGGCATTGTTTAAACGCATCTTAAATTTATCAAAAAAGGTGTCCAGAAAAGAAAAACCCAAAATCATAGATTATATAGGGCAACATGATGAATTATCTCAATTAATAGAGAAGGCATTCCCCCTGTGTAATGTGGAAACAACAGTTGAGCGAATATATAAAATATTAAATAATATTGAGTTAAACAGTCAAATGATAGAGGGAATAACAACATTTTTAATTGAAACCCCTAAAGTAAAAGAAGATATAGAAAAATATAAAATGGAGGGGTTGAGTAAATTTATCTCTGGGGAAAAAGAGAAAATAAACCAAGCGCTGGCAGAAGTAAATCGGGAATTAGAACAAAAAAAGTGTGAACATGATAAAATATTAAAAAAAATTGAAAAAGAAAAGAAAAACAAAGAATCCTTAATAGAACTCAACGAAAAGATGCGCCAAGAGCTTTCTGATTATATCCAAAAAGGAGAAAAGTGGCGAAACGCTTTATATCCAAATTCAAATTATGATTCGAGTTTTATTAAAAATAAAATTCCTGCTATACCTGAACGTGTATGGGATGGACAAGTTGATCCAATTGATAATTATCTAACTTTTTCTCAACTGTTGGGAGATAATCTAACAGATGATGGCATTCGTATCAAGCAATGTATAAAACAACTCGCCGAGAACCGCATCTTTCAGATTGATGGGCTTGAAGATTTAAAAAATATGGAAAATTTCTTTGACGCTAGCGGCCATAAAAGAAGCCGTTTCATTTTAGAGGCAGATTGCTCCTGGCTGACACCAAATTTTTGCTGGGGAAAAAAGGGACATTTTTCGGGAGCCAATAAGCCTACTACATTATTAGAATTAATAAAAATTGCAGCAGAAAATAAAAAAAATATTTTTTTGGTAGAGATATTAGGTGCCAATCGAGCGCCAATCGAAGGTTACTTTGGCTCTTTGATAAAGGCAATAGAAAGAAAAGAAAAACTTATTGTTAAAGATATCGTTGTTGATATCCCCGATAATATATTTTTCTTTTTGCAGTTAGATCACGATGAATATACTGCAAAACTATCAAAATGGTTAGCAGGTAAATTAAAGCCCATAACAATACCTCCGCCTATTGAAATATCTAAAAAAATATCGATACCGGCTGAGGTATTTTTAAGAGGTATGAAAGAAGGGTATGAAAGAAGGGTATGAATAAATGAATCCAATTATTACCTCAAATGCAATCATTGATACATATTTTAGATACATAATGACACGCTTTCCATTAGGGAAGTCTGATCCAGAAATAAGAAAGCAATTTAAAAATCTTTTATATTCCTCACAGGGAAAAAGTAGAATTATAAAGGGGCCAATTTTAGAAATAACGCCACCCTATAAAAAAGGCTACTCCCTGATGGAGTTAAGTAAGAAGATCCCCATCTGGCAGCCTCTAGTAAATCATTTCACGAAAACAGGGAATTATCCTGTTGAACGCCCCTTATTCCTTCATCAAGAAAAGGCATTAATAGAAAGTTTAGACAATAATATCATAGTATCTACAGGCACAGGATCAGGGAAGACAGAATGTTTTCTTTTTCCTATATTACGATTTTGTCTTAAAAATCCTGGAGAAGGCGTAAGAGCTATCTTAGTGTATCCACTTAACGCTCTTGTTGAAGATCAAATCAGGAGACTTGGTCAATATCTTAAAGATACCAATATAACATTTGGAAAATATACAGGGCAGACGCCAAAAACGCTAAAAGAAGCTGATAATAAATCTAAGCTTTGTTCTAACCATCTGATATGCCGAAAGGAGATGCGTTCAAAGCCTCCGAATATACTTATTACGAATTATGCAATGTTAGAATATATGTTATTAAGACCTGGAGACTCGCCTATTATCGATAAAGGAGATGAAAACTCATTTAAATTTATTGTACTGGATGAGGCACATACCTATTCAGGTGCCCAGGGTACAGAGGTAGCATATCTTTTAAAGCGGTTAATGCATAGAGTTAAACGGAATGCGTCAGATATTAGATGTATTGCAACGAGTGCAACTTTAGGTTCAGGTAAAGATGCGTCAGATAAAACAGTAACTTTTGCAAAACGTCTTTTTGGTGCAGTATTTTCAAGGAATTATATAATAAGAGGTGAAAAACAACTTCCATCGGAATATTTACCGGATGAAACCCTTATAAACAATAAATTAGACAAAATTATCGAATGGGGACTGTGCCGACCGCATCTATCACAAAAGAAGAGATTTTAAGCAAATTTGGCCTTTCTGCGGGCAACAATCAAAATTCAGAGCAAGATTTATACAATTTTCTTGCCAAAAGTAATGAGATGAGAAAACTCATTAGCTTACTCGAAGAGGGACCAAAACCGGTAGATAAATTAGCTGAAGAGATTTTTCCTGACGAAGAAAAAAAAGATTCGATTAATGCCATTGCTAACTTAGTAGCTTGGGCAGATTTCGCCAAAAACAGTGCTAGCCTATCACTTTTACCTGCCCGGTACCATACGTTTTTATCTGCAACAAAAGGAATATTTTGTGAATTAGCACCAACAGGTTCTTCAATTCCCTGGAAAAGCTTAGCCCTTTCTCAACAAGACATTTTAAACAGCGAAAAGAAACCCTACCCATTTGAATTAGGAGTCTGCAAAATATGTGGCGAACCCTACATAATGGGGGTATTCGTGCGAGACCAAAAGACAAGCGATGAAAGATTAAAGGGATTCAAGTATAAACCTATTGCTGATTCGTACTTTGAAGCCATTGATTCAGAAGATGCTGAAAGTATAAAGGTTATTCTTTCCCATAAGCCTTCTAAAACTTCAAAGGAAGCAATCAGTATATGCCGTCTTTGTGGGACAGTGGGGGCACAATGTAGTCATCCCGACAGTGAGAAAGTAACTTTGTATCTCTTAGATACTTCCCAAACCTTTTATAACGAGCTAATAGATGAAACACCTGATGAAGAATCTGAGGAGACCGATCAGGGGGAAATTAGAGATATCGAAAAAGGCTGCCTTAATTGTGGTTCCAAAACACCAATTTCAAAAAATATTTTACCCTTAAGATTTCCTTCGGATGGTTCTTCTGCCCCTATGGTTTCTACTTTATTTTCATACTGTCCAGAATGGAACCAAAAAAAATTGGACGAGGAAGAAGAAGAATTTTATAGTGAGTATGGAAGGAGGAACAAAGACTGGACTCCTATTATTGCTAACGGGCGAAAACTTCTCATATTTTCAGATTCAAGGCAAGGGGCAGCTTTTTTTGGCCCATATATGCAAGTGTCACATAATCAACTGGTATTTAATCGATTTATGATCGACATTTTGAAATCTAAACCTTCACCAATTTCTATAGAAGAATGGCATGAGAACGCCAATGCCAGAATACAAGGCTTTTTAAATTCTCGCTTAAGATCTGCGATCTTGTTAAAGGATCTCAGACCCTCTGAAAAATTTATAAAAGAACTCATAAATAATAATACAAGTAAAAAACAACGTATATATCATTCAATTTGCCATCTTATTGACAGAACCGCATCTTCAATATCTAGGCTGGAAGGAATCGGAATCGGCGCTGTATATTTTGACGATCCGTCTTTTGCAAATTTCCTAGATTTAAAAGGTCTTTCGAAAGAAAATATTCTGGCATTAGCGCAACTTATCTTGAGATCCATTAGATTGGCTGAGGCATTTTATCTATCCCCAGAAGAAGACATAAATTTATCAATCCATGACACATATTTTGGATATAGGTATGCACGAGTAGTTATTATTAACGAAGAGGGTAAAAGCAAAGGGGCTACTCCTGTTTTTCGATTAATTTCTAAAAAACCAAATCAATTGCAAAATCTTATTCGCTGCAGTATAGCTAAAATGAAAGGAATCGCCAGCGATTCTGTACTAATAGAAGAGGTCAGGGAGGTTATTGATAATATAGCATTTAAATTTATAAAGCAAGAATTAACAGCCGATCCTAAAGGTATTGGGTATCAACTGGATATTACAAAATTAAAAATAATGCCCGCAAATCCTCAAACAGGGGAGTTTTCAGAGCCGATTCCAGGTGGTTTGCCTCGTTTTAAATCTTGCAAAAAATGTGGCCGTCTGTCATGGATAGACTTAAATAATTTGTGCAATTACGCAAATTGTTTTGGGGAATTAATCGAACCTCATAAATCCCTTCAATTTTCAGAAGACAATCATTATCGAAACTTATTTCTTTATGAAAAAGAATATCCAGAACTTCGTGCTGTAGAACATACAGCTCAATTAGATAAAGAGTCTGCCGCCCCAGGCTATCAAAAAGAATTCAAAAGAGGGAGGCTGAATATCTTAAGTTGCTCAACAACGTTTGAAATGGGGGTTGACTTAGGAGATTTAAGCGTAATATTTATGCGGAATATACCCCCCAATATAGCAAATTATGTTCAAAGAGCAGGTCGTGCAGGTAGACGGCCTGGAATTTCACCTTTCGTTTTAACTTTTTGTCGAAATATGCCCCATGATCAATACTTTTTTAATAACTATAAATTATTAGTTAAAGGAGAAGTGAATCCTCCAGCTATAGTCTTAGAAAACGAAAAGATCATCAGAAGGCATTGTAATGCGGTTATCATTTCAGATTTCTTAAAAGAATTCAAACCAGCGTTTTCTAATGGCAGCCCTGGATATATAAAAGATCCTTGTCTTACGCATTTGTTTGAACCTACAGAGGAATTTAATAAGCTGGTACCTTCAAATTTACGGGATATAGAACCATATAAGTTTTTATGCCAACAATGGTTACCTGATAGATGGAACAATTATAATAAAAAATTAAAAGAAATATTTTCAACTTCTGATTATAAAAATAGCGATTTCTTTAATTCAGGGCAAAAATTTATTGACGACTTTGTTAAAGATTTTGTTGAAGATAAAAGGTATGGTTTACAAAATAATATTGGCAAAAAATATCAAGATGCAATATCTTTCTATAAAGGTGAAATGAAAAAATATGATTTAAAAGATAAAAAACAAAGACGAGATTATGAGTATTTTGAAAAGCTACTTGACCAAACAAGAAAAAAACAACTTATTTCATATCTAAGCAGCCACGGATTTTTGCCGAGTTATGCCTTTCCTACCAATGTAGTCCCCCTGGAAATTCTTTCAGGTAATGCAGAAGCTAAATTACTGGATCTTAATCGTGAATTAGGTCGAGCAATATCTGAATATGCACCTGGTTCTGAGGTCGTTGCTAATTCCAGAATATATGAAAGTGGTGCATTACACAAATTCCCAAAGCAAGTGTTTAAAAAGTATTTTTATTATCATTGTAAAGCGCACAATTGGTTTATATGTGAAGAAGATAAAAACATCGTCAAGAAGCGAAAAGAACAGCACCTACTTGAATACCATAAAGCTGATAAAGAGTCAAATAATGATGTGCAAAGGGCCATATATCCTGAGTGGGGCTTTTCTGTACCGCGCGACAAAAAAGGTGAAAGTATAAGAATAAATACAAAACGAAAAAGAATCGGCTATTCGAGTGAACTCTTAATAAACGCTGAAGGGTTTAGAGGAGATTCGATCCAGGTTCAGTTGCCCCAAAGAGGGTCTATTAAAATTGAATTGGCAAATGGTTATGATATGTACAGAGTAAATGCCGGTAAAATGGAAAAAAGTGACCAAAATTTAAATGGGGGAAAAGGAAAAAAAGGTTTTGATATTTGTGAAGAATGTGGTAGATCCCTGAAAGATAAAGAAAAAAAACATCAAAACGCCATATAATTATAAATGTGATAGTAAAGAGATCTTGCGGAGACATCATCTTCCTATAGCCTATACCATATGACTTTGTACTCTTTTTTGGGTATTTATCAAGGCTATAGTTCAGTATTCTTCTTCCATAATTTCAAGATTATTCATTTCATCATATTCT
>JAUWIR010000003.1 GCA_030605265.1 Pseudomonadota bacterium
CAGTTGACAAATAAAGGCAAATCATAACACTTTATAGAATGTTTTTCACATCCAAGGGGGTTGGTGTTTCCAATATCGCAAAGATCTTCCTCTGATGTTTACCCCATAATTGAAATAGGATACGAAAAATAATAATAAATGACATCATCTTCTTTAAAAAGAGAATAAATTTTATAGAGGTCTTTGACTAATCCAACCCCTGTTTCTGTTAAATCATCCTCTGAGTCTTTGATGATTAATTTTGAAATATTTTTTTTTATTAATTCGAAAAAAAAGGTTAAGGGCGCTTTTAATTCTTTCTTATCATTAGATAAAACAGTTCCTTTACAACCATCACCCTTTAGGCATTCGTGGATATCCTTAAGAATTTTTTGATCTAAATTAAATTTCTGAATCTCAGATTCTATATATTCCCAAAACTTTTCTTTATTGTTTTTCTCTCCGGAATTATTATTTACCTCTTCAAAAATTCGTTTTGCTTCTTCATCATTTTTTCCACCTGTGGATTTTATAATTTTAATAACAGCCTTATATAATAAGGCCAATAAGACTAATAAGAATAATAAGAAAAAAAGAATAAGAACTATAAAAATAATAATTCGCTGTGTATTGATAATGTTTTTTATGCAGTTGATAATTTTCTGCAGTAACTTTTTATAAAAGGGGGGAGGAGGAATTTCATATTGGACATAACCTATAATAGAGGTTTTGTGACTAATTTCTCTTTGGTCCTCTATTTCTTGAAATATAGATTTATTACAATCTTTGGTCTCTTGGGGTAGTAATTCATCTATAATCAGTGTTTCAATTGTCTCATTAGGTAGGCCCCAGCTATGAGACTGCTCAAAGATAAACTCTATTTCTATATCACGAAATATTATATTACTAGAATTATTTTTTACAGATACCTTAACTATATATTCTCTCTTTGCAGGGGGAGAAAAATGATTTTTGGTGTCTGGATCATCAGATGTAATCTTCAAATACTCTTCAGTAGCATTTGACTTAGGAACAAAAAAGATAAATATGAGTAGGCTAAAGCTGAGAAAAAAAAAGGTTTTTCTAATAAAAAAAGACATTCTTTCGCCCTTTTATTTTTTGAAAAAAAATAAAGTACCTATTTTTCAACTGACTTTTTTATGGCTTTCATTTGGGCAATTTTTTTTTCTATGTCACGATGCAGGTCTTTAATCACTTTTTGATTTGGATCAATCAAGAGGCTTTCTTCTACATAATAAAGAGCCTGATTAAATTTTTGTATTGCAGCATATGCACGACCAAGTTCATTAAGGGCCTCTTTAAAATTTGGATAATAATCTATTGCCTTTTCAAGTTCATATATTGCCTTGTGCAGCATTTTCTGAAGCCTATATGTTCTGCCTTGTCCATAATGGCCAAAGGCTTGAAGTGATGGCCATGGCGGTGCTTCTGGAAGGGATAGGCCAGCTAACTCGTCAGAACTAATTCTAAAATAAGAACCAACAATCCGCCCATCAAGATCAGCAGTTGCTTCAATATAAAGCGCAGTTTTATAATGCAGGCAGGGCACATGGGCTAAATCAATCAATACTTGCCCTTGCCTATTTGTATGCAAATGATAACTTTTTTGATAATCATTTTGCCATAAGTTGATAATTACTTCCTTATTCCTCACAGGTATTGAATTACATGGCTCTGAATAAATCCGAGCTTCAACTTCAGATGTATCCGCTATTGATATTTTCTCCTCATGAGTGGTTTCTTTATATCCGGGAGGGGTAAGGAATACAGTTTTATAGAATCCCTGAGGATTCCATATAGGCTTCAAGGCTATGAGGGGTAACAAGATCATAAGAGGCCTGACTATGAGAAGGTCTCCCATTTGATGGGCAAAAGTAACATCTTCACCTTCCAAAATCGGATCATACACCTTATATGTACCCACTTTTTGATAAAAAGCACGGTCTTTTTTTTGACAAAAAATATTCTTAAATATTTTTATCTCAACAGCCGTCAAAGGCGGCTGCCAATTTATCTTTACCTCATATTCACTCCACAATTGGGTGAGGGTTTGTGTGCTGGTGTCTATTAAATCACCCCTTTCCACTTTTATAAGTGTTTTAGGGGTAGCGCAAGCAATTAAAAAACACCATAGAATTATTAATAATAATGGCAAAGATAATACCTTTAGCAAAAAGAAAAATCTGTTTTCCATAATCCATTAATTATTACTTTAGCTTGATTACTAAGCTAATGCTTTTCTATCACCCACCTCTTTAGTGAAAGTATCAAATATATTTTGCAAATTCGTTATCTCTTGAAGGCAGGACTCTATAGGGGGCCCTATTTTCTTTATTTCCTTCTCAATATCCAACATTTCTTCTTTAATGATTCTGTATTCAAAGGGGGCCTTATTTAAGGGTATACCGCTTTCATCTTGAGTTGGTTTTTTTATGTAAACATTAGAAATATACCAATCAAGTAAAGCATAATATTTTTTCATTTTACTTGGCTCTGAATAAATTTTTCCTCGTTTCTCCATTATTTTTTGATCTAACATAACACTCATCTTTTTATTAATGGTCAGCATATCAATTGCTCTTTGTTGGCTTCCCAAAGCATTCTGATCTTCTCTTAATCCCACCCTTTCTTCATAGTAATACATTTTTATTCCTCTTTCTTCTCGCATCTTAATAATATTAAGAATAATTCCGAGAAGAAATATTTTTTTAGCTTGTTCACTGTTTTTTCTTTCGCTGGAACTCATGGCCATTACATCTTTAAATTTAAAGTCTTCCTTATCAATATGCAGATGAAAAGACTTTTGACATTCCGCCTTATCATATTCATCTCTCAACTCGTAAATAGAACTGGAATAGGAAAGAGGAAAACCTCCGGCTTCATTAAAAAATATTATCTCATGCCGGATATCAGTATCGAAAATGTTAATAGGCGGTTCGCCAGATTCATTTAATTCTTTTACCATACGACAAAAATCATCACAATTTGGGCTTTTTTTAGATATACCAATAATAAGGCGTTTTCTGGCTATATCTTTGTCCAACTTAAAGGCCCCCTCAGTTTGGCTTTGCTGCAACCATATTTTCGATTTTTTATAAAGGTTCCGTAGTATAGCCTCCCGCTCATCTCGCTTTTTATATAAATAATAAAACATATCCAAGACATCAAAGTCATCCTTAATCCGCATAAAATATCTATCAGTTTGTTTAACTAATACTGCTTCAAAGCTCTCGCTTCCCAATCGATTTAAAAATAATGGAATGCTCATTATAGAAATACCTTTATCCTTCTCTTCAGGCCCATATTGAAAATTTTGTAAAATTTCGGAGGTATAGGTTCCTATTTTTTCGGGCTTGATGTATTTTCGATAAAAATACTTTTCCAAATCTTCAGGATTATAAACAAAATATGACAGATAATTCGGTATGGGTTTCTGAAAGGATTCCTTCTGCATTTTATATCTGCGGGAAAGATTTTCCAAACTTCCTCCTAATTTATCCAATTCACCTATTAAACCGGTCCCTTCCTCTTTTTGGGTTGTATAAACATCAATGGCCCCCTCACTGCCGATAAATTTTACAAGCTGCTCAATGACCTCAACAGCCGCTATTCTTGCTCTTTTTTTTGTTATATTACTGAATAGTACGCTTACTTGTTCAAGGATTTTTGTAATATCATCATCAATTGTTATCCCCCTTAAAAAAGGAGCAGGCCAAAAGAGCCCCCAGCTTTCATGTTTTTTTAAAGATTCCAGAAAAGCCTGATAAGTTTCCCGAACGTGTTTACTCTCATTCTCAAGATCCCTTGCTTCCCGAGCCAAGGATGGCTTATATGGTAAATCATCATTTTGTAATATACGGGAAATCTCTTCCAACACTCCTTTGGCGAACTGAAGCCCTTTGTTTTTACTGTTAATTATCTCATCGATCAAACCCCTTAAACTTTCTTTTGCCCTTTTTAATAAATCTTCTTTATTTTGATAAATGGCCCGGAAAATTTCTCCCCAATCCTTCCAATGCGTCTCATTGAGATTATCTTCTCTAAAATAAAGCTGCTCTTGTTGATTGACCTGGCCCCTTATATAGTCAGCCTTGGAAGCCGTCTCCTGAGTAAATCCCATGGAAACCTTATCACGGATTGAACTCAGCCAATGGTCAATTTTTGACTCAAAAATACCTCCGGCTGAATCTCTGGAGTTATATAAGGCATCAAGAAAATCATTCCTCCCTGATCCAATGCTAAGTCGAAGCTTATCTTGCAGCACATTCATTACATAATTTCTCACATCCTCTTGCTTTTCACCTGAACAAAGGAAATTCATAATGTCTTCGGCCAGCTTATAGGCACAGGCTTTAATAACACGGTCAGCTGGAAAAGTCAGCGTAGCCAAGCCAAAAGTTAGATACCGGCAGGGAAATTCTTCTGTTTGCAAAATCTGAGTTTCATCATTGGGATCACGATGACGATAAACATATTGATCATGCAGATAATCTGATAAATTAATCCTTACTGAACGTTTATAATTAGCAAAGGCACTGGTGGAAAAATCCTGAAATAAATTTTCTGCAAGCATCTCGAATATACTATCCCTGGCTATATTTCCCGAAATTGTTAGCCCGGTTTCATTTACACCATCAATCAGATATACAAAGCTATATGGGCCGAATCCTGAGATAGGGTTTTTAGGGGTTTGCTCATCCCACTTATAATCAAAATCATTTTCCCTACGGCTGAAATACTCCAGTTCTTTTAAGGTTGCATAACTGTTGTAGAAAATCCTCTTCTCATTCAGATTAAAAATTTTAGGAAGCACCAAAAAAGCTGCTGTCCGGCACCTGGACAGATTCAAATGTTGCAGCAGATACCCCAGATCTATGACCATGCCGGAACCTGTCCCGCCGGCAAGTGAAGCAATGACATAAATATTAAGATTATCAGAGACTTTCAAACTTCTTTTGGATGCTTTGGTTGATGCCTCAGCGCCGCTGCATCGTCCTATGGCACGATTAATTGCGTTTTTTATCTTTTCGAAATTTTCAAAAAAGGCCAGCCGACTATATGCGCGGATTTGTCCTGCTCCGCCGTCTATATCGTTTGTGGATAAATAAGCCTGGTCCGGGTACCACCAACGCTTGATGAGAGGATAATTCGGCAGGTTCTCGATAATCCGCTTATAATTGCCGACTGTTGCATTGACCCTTTCATTTTGCTTAAAATTATATGCTTTTTCAAAATAGTCCATATTGATATGTTTATCAGTAACATCAGTGTCAATAAAAAGATATGATATTATTGGTATTTCGTCTATTCTTCCCTCTTTGGACCGCTCAAAAAATTTTTTCCTGATCCGCAGAAGCACCTCGCCGCCAGTCCCCCCCACACCGATGAGGAGGGTAGGGGTTAGGGTGTCTTCAGCTCTGAGCTGTTCACTCAAAGCTTTTTCACTAGCTTTTTTAATTAATTGATATCCGGCTTCCGGCATAATCTTACCCTCTCTGAATTAAACACATAAAAAAAATTATCCTTTGCACAAGGAAACTAAAAGTATTAAGCTTAATAATCCTAATATTCCGAATAACACCCACTTCAAAGGTGTGGGGGGTAAAGGATTATAAAGAATACAGACTAAAAATAAAAGATTGGGGAGCCACCATAAGGATAAAGCCTTATCCTTATATATTTCCGCCCGATCAGGAAGAGCACTGCTTCTTATTTTCATTCGATAGTAAGGCCTGTATAAGAGGAAGAAGGTTACTATAATAAATAATAAAAAAAGAGGCAAATACTTGGCTAATTCTATTAAATCTATGGGGATATATTTATCAGAATTAAATATAAAATGAGACGTGTTGGTTTCACTTAGTTTAAAACAGTATTTTTCGGTTTTTTGAGAAACCTTCTTTCCATCATAAAATAAGGCCATTTCATAATTAATGCAATCATCTCTGTCATAATAGACAATTAAAGGCAGGGTGGCCTCTCCCTTTTCATTAACTGTTTGGGCCTTACTGTCAAAAAGTTGATACTCATAATCATCCAGACTATAGCTTACATTTTCAGACCTTATTATTCTATCTAAAGGCTGATTTTCCGATTGAGGATTAAGCCTTGCCTTCAATTGTGCCTGATGAAAGGGCTTTCCATTTTTATCAAGCACGTTAAATTTTCCATAAACAAGTGTATATTTGGACAGTTGTTGGGCCCAAAGTGGTTGTGTATTTTGCCAAGCAATCCCTATAAAAATTATCAGTCCTAAGCCGAATTTTACCATAGTAAACAATTTATTCTTCATATAGCTCCCTCTCCCTCTTTCAATTTAATAGTTACTTTTGCTGCCTCTTAATAGTAACTTTTCTTACTTTGCTTATTAAAGGCCCTTTTTTCCTTTCCTCTTGGAGAAACACTTTTTGCGGGAAGGACCTTAATATTAAGAAAAAATTTTTTCCCTGAACTTTCCAGACTAACTTTATTCAAGCCGGTTCGCAGCATCATTTTTTTTGATTGGTTATTAAGCTTTGCTTGCGCCGCAGGGTAAAATTTTAAACCGAATAAGGGCAGTAAGCGTAATTCTCCCAATGGAGTACTCCCTATTTTTATTGGCGCTTTTCTAAAATAGGGTAAAGAAATCCGTTCTGATTTCGACGTTTCAGTCCCCCATTCTATATTTACCTTCTTTTGAGCTGCTAAGCTAATTAAAATAATAATGAATAATAGTAAGGGAAAAGAGAGCCAAAAAACCAGCTTTCTCCACAAAGCAAAATCAATATGGAATTCCACAGGGTATTTTGCTTCAAGGTCAAATGTCCGATGGGCGCCTAATTGGGGAAGCATAAAATCTTTTATTTTATCCAGCATCTGAATGGCTTTTAATATTTGAGGAAGGTCATGATACTCCAATGAGAGTTGAGAATCCATATCAACCGGGAGATTGAAACGTAAAATGGCATTAAGTATGTCTTTATTGCCGGGCAAAAAAGACTTTAAGGAAAACTTTGAAACTTTTGGGATAAAAAGCCCTTCATCCCCATACGCCATGATGGCTTCATAAACCCTTTGAGTGGCTTTAAAGGGCTCCAGAGTAATTTCTCTTGGTTGAATTCGCAAAACGGAATTCGGCGGCTCAGCGAAAACAGAACCTTTATTATTTGTAAAGATCAATATCGGATCTTTCAGTTGTGCCTTATTGATCTTCCAATATTCGGATTGTGATTTGAATCTCAAATGCAACTTCCCCATAAGAGGAATCCCTTCAGCTAATTTAAAAATAAGCAATAATCCCTCTTGGAGAAAGCTTATCTGGTTATCAGCGATAAAATCGACTTTTTTATCCAATGCAAAGGATTCAACAGAGGCCGGCTTACATCTAATTGCTTTATTATATTTGATCTTAGAAGCCGGCAAGTTGTTTAAAACCCGATTCATGGTTTCTACTTTGGCTTCAAATTCCCTTACACAGGCTGCCGGCGGTGCTTTCATCTCATTATTCGCATAGTGTAAAAAAGCATAACATATAAGATTTTCCTTGGCATGATTTAGATTGCTTACAATAGGGATGAAATAGGTCATTTCTATGCACGGATTATCATAAGACTCC
The DNA here is from genome assembly GCA_030605265.1 of Pseudomonadota bacterium. Lineage (GTDB taxonomy): Bacteria > SZUA-182 > SZUA-182 > DTGQ01 > DTGQ01 > JAUWIR01. The sequence continues at coordinate 7,595 of JAUWIR010000003.1, forward strand.
TTATAGAAAGGCGCTATATTGTGTCTGGTGTTTTTATCACCTATTTCACCCAAATCCTGCTCATTATCTGTAATCATCCAGATAATGCTCGGCTTTGAAGGATCAAAATAATGTTTTATATCCTCATACCCTAGTTCTAATCCCTCAAGAAGATCAGTATAATAGTGAGTGTAGCGCAGCTTCTTGCTTATTCTTTCTTGAAGGCGGGCCCTTGTTTCTTGATTCAGATTGATTTTACTTTCTTCTCCATAAGATGGATAAAGCCGGTCCGGATCATTCAACCGAAAGGTTACTTTCTTCTCACCTTTAAATTTGTCATTGAAGACCCGGAAAATAATAGCCTCGCCATCCTGAAATATTTCTCTTGTCCCTAAAACTTCCTTAATAAAAAAATCCTTAAAATGTCCCCCCGAAGTACCGGATTCATTTTTTTTGGTAGGATCGAGATGATAATTCATACTATAGGATGTATCAATAAGAATTAGATGATTGGCCGCAAGCCCTGTATTAGGGCAAGCTAATAAGAAAAGAATGGTAAAAATAAATAAAATGGAGTAATTAATGGATTTTTTCATAAATTTTTTCTCTTGAATTCTTCTTTAACCATTAACGATAGATAAGGCAGTAATTTGGCCTGAATCGGTAACTATATAAAAATTCCCGCAAGAGACAAGGACATTTACCCTTTTGTGGTATTCATCCGAAAATTTGAATAATTGATATATGGGTTTGTTGCCTTTAAGACGGAAGAAAAAAGCATTGCCGTTTATAGAAGCGGCAAAAACAATTTCACCGCATATTACCGGCGGGCCGACAAGCTCCATTACCTCATTTTTTCCCTTAGTATCCCATTGTTTCCGAAAAAATTTATCAAATACTGTTAAGCCCCACTCACCGGTGATGCATATGTAAGAATCTGAAACAGCCAATCCATAAATGAACCCGGTTTGAAGATCTAAAACCTTTTGGATTTTTGCCTTTACTCCACTAATTAAAACAGTATAAAGTTCTCCCTCTTCATTAACAAAATAAATCTTACCTTGATTAAAAGCAGGAGCCACCCTAGTGTTAACACCTCCGGAAATAGAACCAATGCAATCATAAGTAATTGCCTCTTTCCCTTTGATATTTCCGGCTTTATTTTCATCATTTATCTTGGATAGGTTGCCGTCTTGGCAACTCACTATTATTTGATTCCCTATAAACAGCGGGGTTGTTATCAAGCCGTTCCCTTCAAGATCTACAGACCATAACGGCTGTAAATTTGCAGAAAACCCCAGGACCTTACTCCGTCCGGAAGTGAGGCAATAACTGCCAATAACCACCAACCCTTCATTGACCACTATATCAGAAGCAAATTCCCCCTCTTCTATGGGATAACGCTTTTTCTCATGGTTGGATCGTAAGTCGTAAACAAGTAAATCTTTGGTGGTAGGGGCAAAAAGGTTCCATCCTTCCACTGCCGGGGCATAAACACCTTCCCCAGTCAACCGTGCAATGGGGCCCGTTACAGTCCCATCAATCTCCTTTAAAAAATACAAGTTACCTTCATAATTAAGACAAATTAGGCTGCCGTAGGCTGAGATTACAGGCGCATTAATTTCTTGCCCAAGGTCTTCGGCCCATAAGACCTTAATCATCTCTCTTGTTTTTGGATAAAGACAATTATGGTAGGTGGAAGAGGTCAATTGCGGATTACCTTTCAGCATTCTCCAATCCTCTATGGGAAGCTTTTGTTTTTCACTCCCTCCGCCGCAAGCGCGGCAATACGTGGCCCAAATTTGATTCGGCGATCCACACAGGCCACACCAAATCAGTTCTGTTTTACAGGCCGGGCAAATTTTAACTTTTTCAGCCAGGCCTTCATGATTACATTTAATATATGGGCAATTATCTATTTTTAGCATAATTCAATTGTTAACCTTTATAACCTATATGATTAAAATGATTTAATACTTTTTTTTATTTGTATCTCCTTAAGTTTAAGAAACAATATTTGCTCTTATTTCAATTTTAACTTTATCTCCCTTATTGGCGGATTCAACAATAAGGTAGATATTTTTAATTATTTTAGGCTCAAAACTATTTGGCGGTCGGCATACTAGGGTAAAGCTGTTAATTTTATTTAGAGGTTCAATCAAGAATATGTCTTTTAATGCCTCATCCGGGGAGGAAATAAAAGGTTTTTCAAATGAAACCAGATAATTATGACTGAATAAAAAAGACACCTCTTCGGATTTTTCCTCTCCTATTTTCACATCCTTAAAATCAATAATGTTAATATTGGCAAAGTAACAATAAATATTTGCCTCTATAGCTATCTTCATCATCCCTCTATGTCCGCCACTATTACCATTAGACCAATTAAGCTTTAATTCCCTCATAATATGCCCGATACCAAGGGCTTCAGTATTAATTATTAAATATAGATGGCTAAACTTTCTCGATGCTATTATTATTTTATTATCAGCATTTTTGATGTGGAAGCCGGTCGGCATATCCTCTATAGTTAGATGAATATTGGAACCTGTGGGATTTTCTATTCTCAAGGGCAATTCAAGTCTTTTGCCTAACCATACTTCGCCAAAGTCCCATTCTGATGGGTATACCCTCAATTCAGGAGTTGTCTCTGTTAATAAAACTATAACCGGTATAACAATTTTCTTTTGATTTGATAAATGATACGGCCTTTGCTGAATAATAATTTCACCTATTAATGAATCAACTTTTCCCGGGAATGAAGCAACTTTTTCCTGAAGGGCCTCAGGTATTAGCTTAACTCGTTTTGAAATATTTTTTTTTCGGGGTATGACAAAAGGCTTATTATCACTCCCTTCAATTTCCAGCCAAGATTGGTCTGTAGATATATTTACTTTAACTTTATGTGAAGATATATTTTTAATTTTGATGACTTGCGCTTTCACCCTCGCTTTATACCCATTATCAGATAAAGGGTAGGGGATAGGAAAAAAAAGGATTTTTCTGTTATCTTGATCATTAATGTTATATGTTAGCTCTTTGTCATCTTCATTTGGGAGGGGTATTGGAGAAATTTCCAGGGGTTTTAGCTCTTCTTCGGGTTCATCCTCCTGATAAACCGCATTGTATAAATAAAGGGCCGTTTTATTATTTTCCAACCATTCTGCTTCCACCAATGAAGCGCTTGTATAACTCACCTTACTCTCCCACTAAGAAATACTTTTGCTTTTTCTATTGTTTTCTTTCCCATAATGGATTGATAACCCCATTTTTGTACATCAATAATGGTTCGCGGCCTATAATGTGCCGATGTTTCCTCATATCCTGCAATTTCATGTTCCTCGGCATTATATCTACTTTGCCCAAGGGTAATGCTTATTGCTTTTAATTTGAAATGATTCTCTAAAAAATTTAAAGTATCTTTATAAATTTCCTCAAGCCTTACCATTGATTCTGCGCTTATTACCTTATTTTCTTTCCGAACCATCGCCATTTTGCAGAAGAATGGATCAAATATCATCAGAGTAAGATCTCTTTTAATTCTTTCCTGAAAGTATTTGCCGAATGCTTTGAGTTCCTCTGGCTCGCCTTTTAAAATCTTACTAATTGCTTCACTAAAAGGGGCTTTGTTGAAATCTTCCTTACGGTGTTGTAATAAGCATGAAACCAAGGCTCCCATACTTTCATCTTTCTTAAGCGATTCAAGATATTGGACAATTTGGGGGAGAATATCTTCTTGGATGACTTTTAAATAAGTAGGTATGAAAGCAGATAAATTTTCCTTGGTAATCAAAAATATATATTGGTTAATAAGATCACAGATTTTTTCAAAATCATCCAAAACTATTTTTAATAATTTAAAACAATGCAAAGTTTCTTTGTCATATTGATTATTCAGCTTTTTGTTATCCTTTGGGGATGAAGCCTTTGTTCTTATTTCGTTTGTTTTGTTTTCCGGGGCATGCATACTTAAAGTATGATTTTTATCTTCTCTATTACTATGAGCTTTGGGAGGGGGATGATTATCCAACCCTTGAACGGAAGATTTTACAATTGAGGGAAGGGCTATTATATTTGCATCTATTCTGTCCTTAGACTTGGTACTTTCAATTCTATCTTTTTTAAATTCATAATTATCCTTTTCCAGTCCAAAATCCTTTTTTGAATCAATAGGCTTTAAAGGATTATCAACAGAAACATTAGAGGGTGTTTCGTTTTTAACAACAGAAGAAGTTCTATTATTATTTATGACATTTTTAGTACTTTGTATTGGATGGGCATTTCTCGGTCTTTTTCTTTTCTCAGGGATAATAAAGGGGACCACTTTAGACTCAACAAATCTCTTTTCTTTCCTTTTTAGCACTTTTACTATTAATTTTGGTGCGTTGATAAAAAATCGATCTATAATTCCATATAAGTTATATTTTGAAATATTATTTTTGCGTTTTATCTTTATATAAATTGTCTTTTTACTTTTAGGTTTTAAGTCCACGAGGTACGATTTTGTGTCTTTTTGCGCGTTTTTTGGAAGAAAGTTATTTTGCGATTCAATAATAAATCTCTCTTCATTACCAGTCGATAAAATTAAATATGATTTTAAATTCGTTGGGAAAAATTCTAATTCTACTGTAATTTCTTCATTTGCTGTTGACTCTATGGTAAAAAATAAAAATTCCTTCTCAAGAGCGACTTCTAACTCAGTAGGTACTATTATTATTTCATCTAATTCTGATCTTCTTTCCATTTTTTGGCTCGAAATAGGCGCTTTAAGTATAAAATTCTGATATTGGTTCTTTTCCATTTCCTTAGAAAATGATTTCCCCTTATGGGAAGATTTATCCTTGTTCCTACGATCATTCTCCGGACTAAATCCTTTGTTGTGTTTACGCATTCCATAAATGATCCGCTGGATTTTATGCATATAAGCTCCTATATCAACCATCTGATCTTAAGCTCATAAAATTTTGATAAATAAATTCTTAACATGTTGTGTATAATAAGAAAAAAAATTTTAAGCATTAAGCAGCACAATTGCTTTTTCTACTATTTTATTTTCTAGGGTCTTATATCCCCACCTTTGAACAGAGATTATTGTCCTGGGTTTATAATTTTCCAATGCTTTGGCATATCCTGCAATTTCATGTTCATACTCATTATAGCGGCTAACTCCCAAGATGATTTCCATAGGTTTTAGATTGTAATAGTCCTTCAAGAACTTAGAAATATCATCATGGATACTTTCTAAATTAATATGGATATCTTTTAATAAATTAGACAGTTCATCAAAATTAAGCTCCTTCTCTTTCAGGACCTCTGCTGATGAACAGAAAAAAGGCCCAAATACAGTAAAGATTAAGTCCCTTCTTATTCGTTCATTATCGCTTTCTAATGGCTCTCTTGGTTGTTCATTATCACTTTCCAATGGCTTTCTAATAGTATTTTCATTGGAAATTAGAGGACTAATCCTTTTATCAGATTTAAGTGATTTAAAATATTGAGGTATACCTTGCAAGGTATAAATTAAATTCGCAGATGGAATAGAATCAGATTTGCCTTCCCCTGAAATAGAGGGTAGCGCTTTACCAATCCCATTTGAAATTGCCTTGAGGTTATTTAATAGTTTTTTTAATTCTTCAATCTTTTCCTCAGCAAGAGGAGGGTTCTCTTCATCATGCTTATAATGCTGTACCTCGGGTGGGATTCTTTTTTCTATTTTTTCTATTTCTTCTATTTCTTTGCTTTCTTTGCTTTCTTTGTCTGTTTCTGTTGGAGTGATATCTTCCTCATAAGAGGGGATTTTAGCTAATGGAAAGCGGACCATTATTTTATTTACAACTTCATCCAGTTGCTCATCTAATAAGTCCCATCCATGTCCTATAAAAACTTTCACTTTATTAGAAGATACTTCTATGCCCAACTCAGTCCATAACTTTTCATTACTCCATAAAGAATGACTGACAAGCGGTAATATAAAAAGCTCTTCATTTTTACGCTTAGTCAGTAATTTTTTAACATTTTCATCAAGTATAAATTTTGAATAAAAAAAAGCTTCTGAAATAATTAAAATTAGAGCATTGGCACCGGCTATATGCTTTTGAAACTTTTGATACCAATCATTACTTTTTTCAATACACACCTCACCTTGTGAAGGATTGCGGTTATTTTCTAATTTGTTGATCAAGCGGTTTTCAAGACGCTCTTTTATAAAAAATTCGCTTTGACAATAGGTGATAATGACCTTCAGATTAGGGGATGATACATCCGAAAACCTTACAAGATTATTTGAATAATCTGCTTTTTCTTTAGCCTTACCCTTACCTATATTTGTATCATCTTTTACTTCAGAATTAGCCTCATCAAATTCAGAGGGCCTTAAAGTAGTATCAGAAGAATCAATAGGGTCAATAGAGGAAGTTATCTTTTTAAGAATTAGTTTATCATTCAAATCTGTATCTATAGGCCTTACAGTGTAATTGCTGGTATTTATTCTGTTCGTAACCTTGCCATTGTCAATTATATCTTTTTTAAATTCATAATTATCCTTTTCTAGTCCAGAAGGCTTTTTTGAATCAATAGGCTTTAAAGGATTATCAACAGAAGCACTAGAGGGTGTTTCATTTTTAACAACAGAAGAAGTTCTATTATTATTTATGACATTTTTAGTACTTTGCATTGGATCGACATTTCTCGGTCTTTTTCCTTTCTCAGGAATAATAAAGGAGACCATTCCAACAAATCTCTTTCCTTTCCCTTTTAACACATTTACTTCTAATTTTGGTGAGTTGATAAAAAATCGATCTATAATTCCATATAAGTTATATCTTGAAGTATTATTTTTGCGTTTTATATTTATAAAAATTGATTTTTTACTTTTAGGTTCTAAGTTCAAGAGGTATGATTTTGTTTCTTTTGGTGTGTATTCTAGAGGTGAATTATTTTGCGATCCAGTAAATCTCTTTTCAATACTAGTAGTTAAATATAAATATGATTTTAAACTCATTGGGAAAAATTCTAATTCTACTGTAATTTCTTCATTCGCTGCTGATTCTATGGTAAAATATAAAGATTCATCATGAGGTTTGACCTCTAATTCAGCAGGGTTTATTTTAATCTGGTTCAACTCAGCCGTTTCTATGTTGTCATTCACCATCCAGTTGCCGCCTTTTTATATGACCTATCAACGAAAACATCCGGATTTTAACAAAATAATGTTTGATTATTATCCAAAACAATGTGTAATCATTATATATATTTGTTTATGAAATAAATAAATAAAAGTCCCAAAAGGAACCAGTAAAATTTAGTGCATATGAGCCTCAAAAGAATGCCGAATACTCAGAGTACTCAGTACAAGAAGGAATGAATCCTTATCGTATTGCCACCTTAGCTTTTATAATCTTGTTTTCATCTTTTGACTCATATCCCCATCTATAAATAAATACTATAGCTTTTTTCTTAATTGATTCTTGATCCGCTGTTATTCCCTTTGAAAAGCCGGCAATTTCATGCTTATTCATATCATATTTATCCCCTAAAATAATTTGCATTGGCTCTAATTTAAAATGCTTTTCAATAAAATTTGAAATTTCTCCTTTTAAACGATCCAATTGTTGCAAGTTCAGCTTATTCTTATTTTCTTTCTGGATTTCTGCCATCTTACAAAAGAAAGGTCCAAATATTGTAAATATAAGATCATTATGTAGCTTTTCATAATTACTATTTAGAAATTCTTTATCATTAAACAGTTTTTTTATTGTACTCTTATTTATAGGATATTCTTTAAATAGAAATTCTTCTCGCTTGTCCTCTTGATAGTGAGGTTTTGTATAATTAGAAACAATAAAACCTAATAGCTCTTCTTCCTCAAATTGTTTAAGGTAATTTGGGATAGCTTTTAATGTTTCCTCTAATCCGGAAAATGAATTAGTTGTTGCTTCTTGATTGTTTAGAATTTCTTTGGTTATTTCAGCAATATTTACAAGACCTTTAATGATGTCCTGAAATGGCCTGAGTGGAGTAAAAGACTCTTCATTATAATAATCTTTCTGGAAATACTGTTGAGCTTGTGCCCAAATTATATTCCTGATATGAGACTCCAACTTAATAGAGTTGCTTATTTCTTTTAATTTGTGATTTATTTCTTGCCAAAAAAATATAAACCCATTTTCTATCGATTGACTAGATTTTTCATTATATTGTTCAATAGTATTTTTTACTTCAATAATTTTATTTTCTAATTCTGATATTGTTAATGGTATTTTTTCTGTATTTTCGATTATTTTATTTTTATCTTCATTAGGTAATGCTCCATTGTCATCTATAGTATCATTTTTTATTTCCTGATTATTTTTCTTTTTATTCCGTAAGATAGAAAGATAAGTTTTAATTTTTTTTCTATATAATATTAACATTAAAAATACAAATAAACTGATTATTATTGAAATAATGATGATTAAAATGATTTTTTTTCCCTTCTCATCTTCTTGCTTCGCTGTGGCACCAGCCTTACCTCCTAAATCAATAATATTGGGTGGAGAAGGAGCCTCTGTTTGCTCAGGTTTCTCAGTATTTTTCCCCTCTATCTTTTCTTTTTTTTGGGTATTCTCTTTATCAAACTTTTTTTTCTTATCCAACGCCTTCTCCATTGCATTTTTTGTCTTCTTCCCAGCTCTGCCATCTACGCTTAGTGAAGGCGAATAATTATTCTGATGTTTGTTTTGAAATTTAATTATTGCAAAATACATTTTTTCATTAAATTTACTATTTTTTTCTGTTTTTCCTAAATAATTTAGTTCGATTAAGATACTTTTAATTTCTTTTATACCATCAGGGCCATATTTTTTATTATAGTAATTTTCTGCTTCAGACAATACATTTATTTTCGCAAAAGAATTACTATTAGTAAGTATAAACAAAGGACATACAAAAAGAAGGATTACTACTAATAATAGGGAATATCTATATTGATCCAAATATTCATTATGATATGGCATTTGGAAACTCCAATTCACTTTTGCCGTATAGATTCTTAAAATTGTTATCATATAGGGACAAACTGCCAAACAGTCGGTCGTCTATATTATTTACTTTTACCAAGGCTATAAAGGAAACGCCGGCTCCCTGTTCCAGGCAGAGACTTCCTAAATCAATTGATACACATCCTAAAGGTATATTGCCTATGTTTTTCTCAGATAAACCATAATAGGCCCAAATAGTTAAAGACTCTAAGTTTCTTTTCATATTCGGATTGAAAGTGAATGTTTGATATTTTTGGTAACATTTTAAAGACTCTGGAAGCTCAGCCCTTGAGATTATTTGGTAAAACGGGCCGGCCTTAAAGCCAATCCCAATATTATAGTCTTTAATAATAGACAATTCCGGGCCAAGCCCTGCGCCGTATATTGCTCCGCCTTCTGCTACTGCAAGATCGGGATGAAGAAAAAGGATTTTTTCTTTTTGCCAAACTTGCTCCAATATTTGCCGAAACTTTTTGCTTCTGGAAACACCACCGGAAATAATTACACTATCAAGCTCATTCTTATTGCTAAGTTTTTGATTGAATTCTCTTAACGCACTTATCCACTTTTTTGAGATATCCTCAAGGTAATGATCATTATTTAAATTTTTGTCAAATCGGAGGTTATCTCTGATAGTTTCTCTATAATAAATATCTTCCAGTGGTTTATTCCCTACTCCCTGATTATTTTTTAATAAATAAGTAAACATTTCCTCTTCTATTTCCAAACCGCTTATATTTGGAATTATTTGAACATTATCATAATTCACTTCCCATTTAGTTGATTGAGCAGTGCCCTTCACATGACAGGAGCAGGAGGTAAGGGTAAGATATTTAGCGCCGGCATCTATGATTATATGCCTCTGAAATTCCTCTGATAGATTATTTTCAGATGCCTTATCCAAAAGCCTTGAAGCTAATAAAATGCTTATTGGTTCATCTAAAAAACCACCTAAAACCAATCCTGAATCCCTGATGCATTTTTCCAATATCCTAAGATACCCTCTGCCGGCTGTAACGGGCCTGGAGACAACCACAAATTTATCATCAAGGGCTGTTGGGGATATTTTCTTTATTAATAAACTAAATACTTGCATTAAAAAATAATAGAGTATTTGATAATTATTTTCATAGTCAACAGCACCATTGAAGGAAGAAATATATATTGCCTTGCCCTCTTTTAATAATTTTGCTCTCTCCTCCTCTTGCAACACTTTCATTGCCTCACGGCCAATATAAGCCTTCCTATCTATAAAATTAAAATAAATTTTTGTGGGTAATAAAATTGCACCTTCATCATCTTCTATGCAGTTGACGAATCCCTTTTTTAAGAAGTTAACATAACAAATTTCCCTCTCAGGGTGTTTAGTTACTGCCGCACATATTTTTGAATTGCCGATATCAATACTTATCATATAAAAATATAGGGAAGGCTTTTATCTGTGCTGGTTTGAAATTGATAATAACGACCTAAGAATTTTTTATCGTCTCTATAACTGCCTATTACCTCTAATAATCCTGATTCCTTGAAAATAAAATTAAGAGTAACTTTTTCTTGATTATTATCCATTTCTTTTACCATAAATTCATATTTACCAATAAATTTTAATAAAGGATTATTAATTGCACTTTTGTTAAGAGATTCCGACTGGGCTATATATACCACTTTTTTTTTATAGGGGATAAAATCAAATTCAATAAATGCCTTGCGCTGTTCTATTATTTTGTTCCCTTTATTTAAACCCTTAATAAGAACAAATTCATCTTTTCCCGGTCTGATATAACCAATATTATAGGGAATAATATGTGATCCGGAAAAGCGCCCTCCCTCTCTTTTGCTCCACCCGTAATAGGCAGCGCCCAGCGCAACGCAAGCCTTTTTATATTCCTGGAGAGTGTTGTCAAACAAATCATCTGGCCAATTAAAAGCTTTACTTAAGGTCTCTTTTACCTGAGGGATATTAGAAGATTTACCCGCAAGAATAATTTTATGCGGTCGTACTTGCTTTCCTTCGGATGATTGAGAGGCTTCATCAAGCACTTCTTGAATCAAACGTCGAATCTTATCAATTTCAGGTTGTATCAATTTATTAAATTCTGATAGAGGTAACTCATACCGGTCTATAATCTCTTCTCCAATGGAAGATAAAACTCTAAAATATCCAGAGGCAAAAGGTACTGAGGGTTTATTACTGAATTTTATTTTTAGATCTTGTTGTGCCACTGTTTTGAGAAAAATTTTACTTCCCGTAATATTATGATAAACTTTTTTTCCTTCTTCAGTCGGTAAATCTCTACTAAGCGCTTCTTCCAGCTCTAATATATTCATCAATAAATATTTTTTATATTTATTTGTTATCCTGTTTTCTTTTTCTAATTTAGTGAGATATTTATCAATGATTATTTTGTCAATATCTTCGCCGCCTACATCTCTACCTCCGGTGGCAATTACTTCAAGCTCATAATCCCTTTCCTCAGGCATACTTAGTTTAACCAGTGATATATCAGTTGTGCCCCCCCCATAGTCTATTACCAAAATATATAGTTTCTTGAGCCCTTTTTTATACCATTGGTCTAATTGTTCACGGTTGTTTTTATCTAAAAAATAAATATAGGAATAAGCAGCCGCTGTAGACTCATCCAAAATTTTAATATCAATAATTCCTAAATTATATAATATGGCTTCTGTTAGATCTTCCAGCTTATTTATTACCTGCATCCACTCTTCCGGTAAATCTTTACTCAGTTTATCTTTATCTATATACTTCGCAAAAAAGTCCAATAAATACTTGCTGACCTTATAAATTGTTTTTAGCAGCTTAATATTTGTAAATGGTTCTTCCTCTCGTAAGATGGAGTATTTATATTCTAGAGCAAAAATCATTAGCCCTAACAGTAAGGACCCTATACTTCCATCTTCTTCATATTCATATTTTTCTTTATCTATTTTTAAGAAAGGCAGTTGAAATAACTCTTTAAATTCCTCCGCATGTTCCTCAAGGAATTCATCTCCAAAGGATTCATTAATACGTTGAATAATCTCTTTCCCATTATTTAAAAGCAATGTCCTGATTAGCGCCCTTCGACAAGCCCTAAGGATGGAAGCCCGCTGATAGTGATAAAAACCTGCCGGGCAAGTGGCTACCACTCGTGAAGGTATATATTCCTGAACATCAATTATCCTGTCAATTACCCAGCGGAAAATAAACTCAGCTATTTCTTCAGGATGATATTTTTTCCCGAGGATTTCCCTTGGCACATTACTGCCAATATGGCGTTTAAGGTTGAATATCATCCTTTTATAAGGCTCTTTATCTAAAATCCGCCTTTTTTCTTCCTCTGTTCTCCAACCTAAAATAGGGTCGTCAATATCGCGAAAGAGCATTTGGGAAGGTATACTGTGCTTATCCACCTGATCTGCTTGAGAGGTTTCTGTAAGAAAATCCAGCAACTTGAATCGATTTTTTTTATCGCGAAGATCTGAATAAGCTCCGGAGGTGTTTGTAGTGCCAAAATCAATGGCAATATAATTATCAGTATCAAGCTCGCCTCCTTTTTCGCATTTAAACTCCAAGGAAAAACAAGTCGGGCTTTCTAATGCATTAGTATGAACTAATATATTTAAAGGATAAGTATGTCTTTGCTTAAATCTGCTTGTGTCAATAACTAAGGTGACTTCATCCTCGTCAGCTTTAACCTCTTGTCCAAAAGACTCCAGTTTAAATCCATAAAACCTCGCCCAATCAACAGTTTCTGAGAATTTCCAGGATTCAACTTCTAATTCTCCGCCTCCCACATTATCAACCTTTAATGTATAGCTAAGCTTTGTTCCTTTTTTACAAGGGATCTCTCTCTGAGGCATATCCTGATTGCTTCCAAACCCTTTCAGTATGATTTTTGCCGTAGGGGGTAGAGGAATGAGGATGGGGATGGTTTTGGCATCACTCAATTCTTTAAAGGAAAACTCTATTTTCCCTTGATGTGCATCTTGGTCTTCAAGCTTTTTAGGAAGTTTTGCAGTATCTAAGGCAAGACTAATTATTGCAAATGATCCTTCCACCAGAGGTTTTTTTGGATATTCCAGTATTTTGATCCACTCAGGTTTTTGTGGGTTACCAGCAATACTTAAACGACCGCCTCCTTTATTATATATACGAAAAACCTTCTCTGGAATTTCATTATTTTGTCTATTATCCAACGCCGACCTATCAAATTCTATTTTTTCAATGGGATTATGAGGGCTATCCTCCGCCATGAATGCAGGAATAGGTAATTTTGAATAAATGCAGATTTTAATAGATTCCTCAGGTTTATCAGGATCATTGCTTTTACAACACAAGTTAAAGGTAATATCCTCTTGGTCCTCATGGGAAAGCTTTTCAGTATCCACATCAATTCTAACTGATTGAAATTTACCTGGAGGGATAATCAAATTATAAGGTAGTGAAATGGGATTATCTTCAATAAAAAGCTTAACTAAAAATTCAGTTTCCATATTGGAGGGGTCATGGAGCAGTTCAATTGCTAAATTATTCCCTCCTTTATTTCCATCCACATTCTCATCCCGCCCATTAGAAAATTTGATGAATTTCGATACTTGCCTGCCGCCCCGGTTAGGATTTTGTAAACCAACAAAGCCGGGCGATAGAATAAAAGTGACTAATTTGTTTCTACATCTGCCGCAATATTTATCCCCCTCTTTAAATTCATATAACTTACACTTAGGGCATACCGGCATTTTCAAATATCCTTTTTCTTTTTAAAAAATAAATACAAACAAAAATTTAAGCTTAGGGGATATGGTATTTATTCTACCTATTCTGGAGGGTAAAAGTCAATATGAATTTAAATAATTTATAGAATTTTATATATAATTATAATAATAAGATATAATTTTTATACATTATGGCATTTTCTTTTTTTTTATTGTATTTATTTATATATGATTTATTTTTCCTGGCCACATAATATTACTTTTGCTCGTTCAATAACTTTATTATCATTTGTAGATTCATATCCCCATCTTTGTATAGATACAATACTCCGGGGTTTATAGTTCTCCAACGATGCCGAATAACCTGTAATTTCATGCTTACTCATGTCATAAAAGTCTCCTTTGGAAATATTTATTGGTTTTAGCCTAAAATGTACTTTCAGATATATTGAGATATCATCTCGCAGGCTTATTAACTTTGAATTTAATTCAGGCCTGATCTGCATGTCCTTTTTCTGAATTTCAGCCATACTGCAAAAAAAAGGTCCAAACACTTGAAGAATTAAATCATTACCTATTTTTGTTTGAATACTCTCTACTCCTTTTTTATCTTCAACTAACTTCTTTATCTTATCAGGATTATTCAAAAACTCATTTACAAGCGCTTGGGTAAGATATTCCTTTGCTGGAAAACTTCCCTTTTGCCATGTTTTTTTAAATTTTGTATTATCAGAGACTAAAAAACCAAATTGCTTTTCTTTTTTAAGAGTATCTAAATATCGGGGTATTAACTCTATTGAAGAGGCTACATTAGGGTGAATTGAATTTAATCCATCCTCTTTAATATACAAAAATATTTCATAGGCCTTTTCAGCGTGTTCTCCAAGATCATCAAAAAGCTTTATTAAAGATTCAAGGGCATGAAATGCCATTTGGTCGTAATGCTGAGTAATATATGCTTTGGCTAAATGTGTTTTCATTACTGCATTTTGAATTTTTGCCTCCATATCGCTTTCTAATTTTGCCACTTCTTTTCCAATAATTTTAACCATACTTCCAAATTTTTCCTGTAATAAAGAAGTATATTCCTTTTCCCTCCTTTCATTATCTATTATAATATTGTCCAAGTCATTACTAAAATTTATCAGTTTATTAATACTTTGTTGTATTTGAAAAATTGATGCTCCCAGATCTTTTGCTATCTCAGCAGTGCCCAATCTTTGCTTATTGAAGTTTGAATTTATTACTTCTTCCATCTTTTGTATTCGTTGAATAATTGAAAAATCAATTTTATTTAATCTTAATAAAATATCTTCTTTTAGTTTTTTGATAAAATTGATAATAATAAAAATAGTATAAAATACTGCTACTATGACTATTAAAATAAATAATGCGCTGGGGTAATGTGGTTTTTTATTTATTTTTTTTATTAATGTTTTACTTATTTCTCCTGTCTCTTCTTTACTTTTAGCTAAATTAATAACTGTTCTTACAGGAGGGGCAGCCATAGTATCTATTTTTGATTCGGTTTGATGAACAAAAGGCTGATCGTGTAAGTCAATTTTCTTTTCTTTCGTTTCCTTTATCTCCTGTGTCTTTTTTGTCATCTCTATTATCTTTATTTTTTCCTTCTTATTTAATTGTTGCTCCAAAGCTGCTTTTGTCTTTTCCCCGGGAATACCATCCGGCTTAAGTTTATACTCTTTCTGATGTTCACTTTGAAATGTGACTACTGCATAATATGTGGTTAAATTTATAATTCCAGTCATTTCTTTGTCATCTAAATAGCCTAGTTCAGCTAACATACTTTGAATTTCTTTTATGTATTCCCTAGGATATTTCTTTTTAGAATATTCAACCTTTTTCAAATCTTTTTTAAGTAATTCCCCCTCCATGGCCTTTTTTGTTTTTAATCCGGGGATACCATCAACTACCAAGCCTTGTTCTCTTTGGAATTCAATTATTTTCTCAGTCAAGAGCGTATCTGTGATCCCTGTTATTGGCACATTATATCCAAGCTTATTTAACATCCTTTGAATTGAAGCTACATATTCGGGCGGTAAAGGCTTTCTCTCTTGCTTATTCTTCCTTTCTCCACTCTTCCCGTCCCGACTCTTCCCTTCTGTAGTCTTACCTAATTTTTTCCCCAGGATATCTTCCATGCGCTCTTTTGTTAACGGCCCAGGATAACCGTCTGCCACTAAGCCTTGTTTTCTTTGAAATTCCATTATGGCCGTAATCGTTGTTATATCCAATTTCCCATCCCTGCCTGAATGCTCATATCCTAGATCAATGAGCAACTCTTGTATCTCTTTTATATAATCTAAGGGATATTTTGCTTGTATCTTTTGTAAAAGCTCCATTAAAGGGGGAGGATTATTTTCCTGTGGATTTTTTTTGAGTGGTTGCTTATCTGCCGCCTTCCCAGAATTTAACTTTATTTTACTATCCCTCTTCAATTTGTATTTTTCATATTTTTCATCAAAACTTAGCCTTTGACTTGTATTAATTATTGAGTATGAAAATTTCTTTTTAGCAAAAACCGGTTTAATTTTTAGAAAAAAAAGATTTATTATCATAAAAAAAACAATAAAAATAATTGACGATAATTTATAGGGGGGATAGTATTTTTTGGCAAAGGTATGTTTATAAGTAGAATAACTGAAGTAGTCAACTAATTGTAAACGTGTGGCTTTCTTTATTTTTTTCATGGTAATTCAAATCGATAATAACGCCCTAAAAATTTCTTGTTATCTTTATAGTTGCCTTGTATTTCTAATACCCCTGTTTCGTCAAGCATAAAATTTAAAAAAAAATTTTCATTTTTTTGTTCTATCTGATCTTTTACAATAAACTCATATTTGCCAATAATTTCTATAAAAGGATTTTTCAGTGCCTGCTTGCCGTCAGTTTTGGACTGAGCTATAAATATTGTTTGTTTTCTAAAAGGTTTAAATCCTAATTCCACTTTTGCTTCAATTCTACTGGTTAATTTGTTCCCTTTACTAAAAGCATCCACAATTATGAATTCATTTTTGCCGGGCTTAATATAGCCAATATTATGATGAATAATATCAGTACCAATAATTTCAGTCTCTTCTCTTGTGCTCATCCCAAAATAAGCCGCCCCTAAACTAATACAGGATCTACTGTATTTCGCAAGTGTTAGATCTAATCTTTCTTCTTCCCAGGCGAAAGACTTAAGCAAAATTTCTTTTAGTTGAGGTAGTTGGGAAGGCTTGCCTATGAAAATTACCTTATCAGGTTTTATTTTTGTTATATTAAGTGCTTTAGAGGCATCCTCAAGCACCCTAATAATCATTCTTTTCATCTTATCCATCTCAGGTTGTATTATTTTATTAAATTCAGATTTTGATAAATCCACCACTTCTGTAATTTTTTCTCCATCGATTGGGTGAACCATGAAATATCCAGAGGCTTTAGGTGCTGAGGGATTATGTGATAAATAGATTTTTAAATCATTTTCTGCGACAAGCTTCAAATTTTCTTTACTTCGCCAAATATTTCCAAAAGCCCTATCATAATCCTCATATGGTAAGTCTTTTACCAGGGCTTCTTTCAACTCTGATTTGTTCATCATTAAATATCTTTTGTCTTGAAGGGTTATTTTATTTTCTTTTAATAATTTATTAAGATATCTCTCAATAATGATCCTATCAATATCTTCCCCGCCGGTATTTTCCCTTTCAGTAGCGATAATTTCAGGCTCATATGTTCTTTCTTCGGGAATCCTTACTTTAACAATAGCTATATCTGTAATCCGTCTGCCATAATCAATTATTAATATATTTTGCTCTTTATTTTTACATAATTGGGCTAATTGCTTATTTTGTTTATCCTTATCAAGTATGTGAAGATAGGTATAAATTGCGGCTATAGGTGCATCAAGAATCTTAACATCAATAGATTCTAAATTATGCAAAATCACCCATGCCAGGTCCTCAATTTTATTTATTAAATACTCCCAATTAAAAGGAGCAGTATTGTTTATATCACTTACTTCTGCATAATCTTTGAAATAATCTAATAAATATCTACTAAGTTTATTGTATATTTTTAGTAACCCAGCATTATTAGCTATTTCTTCCTCCCGATGAATATGATATTTATACTCCAGGGCAAAAATCATCAGGCCTATAAGGGGTCCCCCCGGGCCTTTACTTTCTTTATACTCATATTTTTCTTTATCTATCTTCAATTGAAAGGCCCGCCATAACCTTTTAAATTTTTTTTGGTGATGTGAGGGGAACTCATTATCATAGGCTTGGTTAATTTTCTCCATCACTTCTCTTCCATAATGTAAAAGTAAAGTTCTAATCACGGCCCTTCTGCACGGTCTAAGAAAGAAATCGCGCTGATATTTATAAAATCCGGCCCGGCAAATAGATATTATTCTGGTAGGTATATATCCTCGCACATCAATTATGCGGTCAATGATCCATTGAAAGGCAAACTCGGCTATCTGCTCAGAAGGATATTTTTTCCCAAGGACCTCTTTTTGTATGCCACTGCCAATTTGACGACTCAGATTCCATATCATCCTTTTATTCGGGTCTTTATCTAAAATTCGACACATTTCCTCTTCAATTCGCCAACCTAAAATAGGGTCGTCAATATCGCGAAAGAGCATTTGGGAGGGCATGGTGTATCTTGGCCTGTTGGTGTATCTCTTTTCCGGGAGAAATTCTAATTGTTTTAATCGCTCTGCTTTCTCATCAAAAAAATCGGTGTAGGCTACTGAAATATTAGTATCACCAAAATCAACAGCAATATAATTATCAGTATCAAGCTCACACCCTTTTTCGCATTTAAATTCCAAAGCAAAACAAGTCGGTCTTTCTGAGGCATTAGTATGAACTGATATATTTAAAGGATAAGAATGTCTTGGTTCAAATCTGCTTGTATCAATAACTAAGGTGATTTCATCCTTGTCATCTTTAACTTCCTGTCCAAAGGATTCAAGCTGAAATCCATAAAACCTTGCCCAATCAACCGGGCCTGAGAATCTCCAGGAGCCTACTTCTAATTCTCCCCCACCCACATTATCAATCCTTAAGGTATAACTAAGCTTTCTTCCTTTTTTACAAGGGATCACTCTCTGAAAAATAACTTGATTACTTTGGTACCCTCTCAATATGATTTTTGCTTTGGGGGGAAGAGGAATAAAGATGGGAATGGATTTTTCTTTATTCAATTCCTTAAATGAAAATCGTATTTCTCCCTGATAAGTCTTTTGGTCTTCAAAACTTTTAGGAAGTTTTTTAGTATCTAATGTAAGCCTAATTGTAGCAAATGATTCTTTCTCCAGAGATTTTGTAGGATATTCCAGTATCTTGATCCACTCAGGTTTTTGAGGGCCCTTTGGGATACTTAAGCGGCCGCCTCCTTTATTATATAAACGAAAAACCTTTTCTGGAATTTCATTAATTCCTCCATCATTAAACACCGATCTATCAAATTCTATTTTTTCAATAGGATTATGGGGTTTCTCCTCTTCCAGGAAAGCGGGAACAGGTAATTTTGAATAAATGCAGATCTTAATAAATTCTTCGGGTTTCTCAGGATCATTACTTTTGCAATACAAATTAAAGGCAATGTCCTCCTGGCCCTCCTGGGAAAACTTTGCAGGATCTATATCAATTTTAACTGACTGAATTTCATCCGGAGGGATAATTAACCTATAGGGTAATGATATAGGAGCATCATCAATGGAGAGAGATATTAAAGATTTAGACCAAAGAGGGGAAGCATCATGGCAGAGATCAACTTTTAAATTGGTTCCCACTTTGTTCCCACATCCATCATCCTTATTAATAAATTCAATGAATTGAGGTACTTGTTTGCCACCTCTTTTTGGATTTTGTATGGCAATGTGATTTGATGATATAGTGAAAGAGACTAATTTGTTTTTACACTTATAACAAAATTCATCCCCTTCTTTAAACTCATACACATTACATTTAGGACACGTCAACATTAATTAATATTCCTTATTAAAATTGACATCTCATAGATGAACAAAGCAAAATGGGCCAGTTCAAAGAATTTTATAAATTTTATTTAATTTTGACATCATATGAGATTCCTTTTTTAGCACCAAGTTTCATTAATTTTTTTATATCTTCTGAAGAAATTTGTCTTCCCTGGATTAAATTTATATCTTCTTTTGATGCATAGATGCTTAATTTATATTGTTCCCCTGGGCTACCTTCAAATCTAACATGGGAAGTCCAGAAATTATTCTGAGCGGGTTGTGTTACTTCTTGGGCTACCAACTTAAGCCGGGACAGTATAATTTAATTGTCTCAATTTTAAGACTGTCCATAATTAAGGCTGATGCCCATAATGGTTGGAAAGGCTTAATCCCTTATATATACTGGGTGTCCCGCC
>JAUWIR010000554.1 GCA_030605265.1 Pseudomonadota bacterium
ATACACACTTTATCAAATTCGTTGGTAAAGATTTATTGTCTTCCGAATACAACGAACTGCGACAGATTATTCGCAAGCAGAACATCAGAGCCAATTTGAGAAGAATTGTGAGAGCGTGGAGCAAAGAACTCGGAGAAGAAATTTCAGAGTTGAAAACAAAAATAGAAATTTGGATATCGCCGGATCATGCTCAGCTACTGCCCAAGTGTAAGATGGGTCTTGCCGTGGTTCGAGCAATGGCTCAAAGTGCGCTGGACTACCTGGAAAACAACAAAAACCAAAGGTTTCCATTTGTTATGCCATATTTTGAGTTCTATCAACGCTGTAAAACTTTGTACCATGCCTGTGAATTTTACATGAACCGTTCTCAGACTGACAAATTTGTACTTAAAGCGTTGAAGCGATTAGATCAGGTATTGGCTCCAGTCATTTCTGATTCCTGTTTTGAGCGAATCGATCGAATTCTTTCTTATCGATTTAAATTGTTTACAGAATTGCGAACTGCATTGAGACTTAATTCAGATGAGGCAACGGATAAAGTAAAGCCGGGAGTTCAACAACCAAAAAGTGTTGAGAAAGAACTCAATGATATCAAAAAGGCTCTTCGAAAATATAAGGCATCATTACAACGTCGATATCCACGCAGATCTGCCAAAGACAAGCAACAGGCAATCGATATAATTCTGAAGCACCTCAAAGAGCATGAGAAAAATCTATGGGGGCATGTTATTCATATGCCAAAATCTGAGGGAGGAGGAGTTAAAATTGTGTGTCGTACCAACAACTGTCTTGAAAATTTTAATGGACGGCTGAAGCAAGACGAACGAAAACGAAGTGGCCGAAAAGTTCTCACCAAAGACTTCGAAGACCTGCCAGAAGGAGTGCCTCTTATAAAAAATCTCAAAAAACCCGATTATGTCCGGATTTTGTGCGGATCTTTGAAAAATCTTCCTGCAGTGATTGCAAAATTAGATCATGATGAAAGAGTTAAAAAAAGCGTCATTAGCACTCAACCGATTAAAACAAAATCCTCAACAACAGCCTCTTTGCCTAAGGATGATCGACAATTTATTAGGAAAATTAACATTGCCCTGCTTATACAAAATGCTGCTGCTCTAAGTGGTGAGAAACCCTCAACTTTTGCCACATAAACAACTTTCGCATACCGATTTTGCCGCTATAGCCTTTTTTCTATCATTTTACCCTTCAGCAATCTCACCTCTAAACAAATAAATGATTATCATTTCATTTATCAGAATGAAATTTTCCTCCTCCGGATAGTAGTTTTGAATTAAGGATCTTCCGATATTTTATTATAATTTATTTTTATTTTATATTATAATATTATTTTTATTTTAAAATTTGAGGACAATATGTATAAAATTGAAATAATAAATAAGAAAAAGTGCACAGGACTGATCATGCCCTCAGCCTTTGCCTTGGTCCTCCTTATCAGCTATAGTATTTTTGCCCCCTCTATGTTTTTTTACCCTCAAACAATTATTTCACTGGGTGCCTTAGGTACGTGGGCACTTATCGAGACGACAATTATGAAGGGGGATAATAAAATTCACTATGACAATGTGGATTGGGTATTTAAGGTTGGAGGATTTTCAGGACTTATGATTAGCGTCATTTTTAAAGATCTTAGTCAGACATTTATGATATCTATGGGAATTGTTGTACTTATTTTAGGAATCCTTCTGAGATATTTGGCTTTAAAAACATTAGGAATTTATTTTTCCTATACCCTTAAGGGAAAAACGGATAATCAGCAAGTGGTAGATTATGGCGTGTATCGATACATCAGACATCCAAGTTACTTGGGTATTTTCCTGATCATTTCATCTCTCACTCTTATTCATGGAAGTATCCCCGGTCTTTTTGTGGCCGTCCTTTTTACCTGGCCATTGATCAACAGAAGGATTTCCTATGAGGAAAGGATGATGATTAATTCTTTTGGGGAGGGATACACAGCTTACAGTAAAAAGACCAAAAAACTCATACCCTTTATTTACTGATAGTATGTTTATAATTTTGATACGAATTTTGGTCTATCCATAAAAGGGATGAGAAGATCACGAAAAAATGGTTACGGGGAAATAATTTAGGTTATTCCCCGTGATCTTTTATTCCCCTTTGCTCTTAAAATTCACCAGGAATTTTCAATCCTTCAGAAAATGAGCAAACAGTTTTAAAACATTTAGCAAGCAATAAGGGTAGGTCACAAAAAAATAATCACGGGGAAATAACCTAGGGGAAATAACCTAGGGGAAAAAACAAAATACCCAAATAATTCATATATAATAACCCGAAAAGCTTTTTTATTAGACAGGATTTACAGGATGAACAAGAAAAAAAAAGAAAAATCCTGTTGAATCTTGTTAATCCTGTCTAAATAAATTTTGGATTAGTGGGGATGTTATTTAATCCTTATTACCAGGTTATTCCCCGTGATCTTTTATTCCCCTATAACCTTCGAATTTCACAGCATATACTCCCTCATAAGACAGGATTAGCATAACAATAAAGGCAATTATGATGGCACGGCTGATGGATATATGAGCCGATATCCCGCGAAACTTTGCACCTACACCCTTTTTGACGGCGTTGGCCGTAATCATTGGCCAAGGAGATATTCCCTCCAAAAAGAGTATGTAATAAATCATTAGGGATACAGGAGCTTGGTTTAATTTTAGAAAATGATGGAAGAGAATCTAAAAGTTTACCTTCGCAGCAAGTAAAAAGATCTATGGATAATGGATGGAGGAATCGTTCCAGGACCAGGAGTATTTTTATTTGTTCTTGCAGATGAGGATAGATGAAGGAAAATTTATTTATTTTTGATATACGTTTTTGTATTTTGCGGTAATCATCCATAAAACTGGTGATACATCGTTTTATGCCAAAAGAGTTCATGGCACTGGCGATTTTTTGAAAATCATGAAGGCTATTATGATTCCCCCGGCAATCTTGATAAAAGCAAATCGGATCAAATCTCCAGGAAATAACCTCGGCCCCGAATTGTCGACTGAGGGACCTTGCTTGCTCAAAACGCTCATCAAGAGGGGAAATTTGTGGTTCCAGAACATGGTCCTCTGAGTTGACGGTAAAGTTAAAAAATAAGTGATAGCCATATTTCAGTAACTTTTTCCCATAATCTTTCTGAAGAAAGGGGCCAAAATTTTTGGACCAAAAAACAATTGTATGAACTTCTTCCGGAGAAGCGGGCACCATAAAATTTTTCCCGGAAAAAGGATTGGTTACTTCAAAAAATCCCTTTTCTATCCTTTCTATAAACCAGCTCATATAAAAGGCTGGAATATCAGTTCTTCTGGAAGAAGATAGGACTATTTTTGGCACGAATTTTATACCCTTCCCTGAAACTTTGAAAGCAGCAGAGGGCCCAGTTTAATTATTTAAGATTTTATGCAAAACTTCACTTA
>JAUWIR010000527.1 GCA_030605265.1 Pseudomonadota bacterium
CCTGGATTACGATACAAATCAAATAGCTCTTCTGCGAGAGTCAGCAAAATGCAACCTCACCCACGGCGACCGATTAAGCCCAAAAGATAAAAAACGTATTGCCCTCGATATAGCTACATCAGACCCTGAGTGCGCATGGACTGAAAAATTTCGTAGTCTATGAGGCCGAAGATTTTATTGCCGCCATTTGCCGGCACATACCTGAAAAATTATTTGTATTTTTCTAAATTTTCGCTATTCTATTGGATAGTTAGAAAAGCAAATTCATCATCTAAACAAATATCTCAAAAAGTATTTTATCATAATCAACTGATGGTGCCACTTTCACTCTTTGTTCTTTGCTTTTTTTCAAAGTTATAAAGCCTAATTCAGAAAGTTTTGACACATCATTATTTACATTTTTAATGTCCCTGTGGAGAATTTTTGCTAATTCATAAATAGATTCAGGTTTTTTTCTCTTAATAGTTTTTAACAAGGCCAATCGTTTATCCGTCAGAATAAATTTCAAGGTATTAATATTTTCAAAATAAATACCTTCTTTTTTTTGGGGAGTTTCTCCTTTCTCAATTGCTTCACATGTTTTTTTAAAATCACCTAAAACTTCTTGAGTGGAGGAGATCCCTATTTTTATATTTTTAACTTTCACGTTTATGCTCCTTTTAATTTTTCAATATCTGCCATAAAATCACTTATAAGTTGATCCAAATTGATAAATATATATGGCTCCTCATGCGCATAATAATGCTTATGATCTCCTTTTCCTTCTGCATTGTCATAGCCAACTACCCTTTTTCAGTTTTTGATATAAACGAGAGAATATTTATATCCTTTGGAATATTTTTCAGATTTTGGCACTTTCCAAATCGTTGTCTCCACTATCGAACCATCAGAATAAACCAATTTATTGTGATTGACTAATTTAGCTCTCATATAGGTATAATGACACCATATATTACCATTCGTCAAGTAAAAATTTTTTAATAAAACAGATCCTGAAACACCTTGACCCCTGGCAACAAAAACCTTCTCGATCTCCTCCCTCCCCGCCTAAAACAGGCTAACTCGTCTATGAGCCCATCTATGACGACTGGCCCATTTATGAAGAGCCCTTTATCACAATAAATTAAGCCGGCTATATGGTTATCAATAGCCACTGGAACAGGATAGGTGTGCCCATTTTTTGCCTAAATCACCTTCAAAATTGAAGGCAGATGCATATTCCTTACAAAATTTTTAACGATCCCAAAGACAAATCAACCCTTAAAAATGAAAAAATATTTGTATTTTTCTAAATTTTGCGCTATAGCTATTACTATTGAAATCAAAAAACATTACTCCATTCGTACTGAACAAGCGTAAGTTGAATGGATAAAACGAATTGTATCTTTCCATAAACGCTACCCGAAATATCTGTATCTCCATTCTGGGAGGGGCGGATGCTGTCAAAGATCAGGATTGTCAAAGATGAATTAATCTCAGAAAAGTGATATAACTAGAGTTATGTGTATTATTACTTGAATGAAAATGAAGGCCATTTATCTTTATACAATGAACAATGGGATACAAACATGATGAAGTCATTACCTGAAATTCAGAACATATCTCCTATAAAAAGTGATAAGGGAGATTTGCCATTAACTCATGCATGGCCATTGGGAGCATCCTGTGGCCCAATCTGGATATCCCCCTCTAAAGTACGATTTCGCCTATTGGCACCTCATGGAGAAAAGGTGAGCATTGAATTTGAACAAGGGCCCTCGGCAGAATTGCACCCGGAAACGAAGGCCCCTCACTTTTGGTCGGCTGATGTCAGTCAAATTAAGGCTGGAGATCGCTATCGTATTGTTCTTTCTTCTCATTGGAACGATTGCTATCACACTGAGGGAGCACAACTTATCCGACGTGATCCTTACGCACGAGAGGTGGATTTCGATACTCCCTGGTGTATACTGACCGCCCCCTCCTTTGATTGGGGGAAGTTTAATCCACCTGCCTATAACGAGCTTATTATTTACGAATTGCATGTCGGTAGCTTTCCACCACAGATTGATGGAAAGAGCGCCTTTGAACTCACTTCTGAGGGTCTCCCTTACATTAGAGAGTTGGGATTTAACTGCCTCCAGTTTATGCCTGTAACCGAGTTTGGCGGCATATGGGGATACAATCCTCGGCAACTGCTTGCTGTTCATGGAAAATGGGGAAGCGCTCATCAACTCAAACAATTGATCGATAAAGCTCATTTACTGGGGTTGGCGGTAGTTGTCGATATAGTGCTTAATCATGGCAGTGCAAAATTGAATTCCCTCTGGAATTGGGACGGCTATGGCCCCAACCATTGTGGCGGTATCTATTTTGAAGGAGAGAGGGATACTCCTTGGGGACGGCGGTTCGCTTTCCACAAGTGGGAAGTGAAGGAATACCTGAAAGCCGCATGTCGCATGTGGATAGAGGAATATCATGTTGATGGCCTGCGTATTGATTCTGTTCACAATATGCCCTGGGACCTTTTGCAGGAAATGACCTACGAAATAAAAATGTATTATCCAGGCAAGATTTTGATTGCCGAAATTACACCGGAAAATCCCACTGTTGTTACTGAGGCTGGATTTGATTCCTGCTGGCTCCATGCTGCTCACTTTGATTCGTTGAAAATCATGGAGGGTCAAGGTGGTGGCCACAACCCGCAAATTCGGATTTCGCTGCTAAAATCTATGATCGATATGCATAGAGGTTTTCCCAGGTCTTGCAGTGGTATAAATTCATTGCTAGGCTCGCACGATCAGTGCGGTGATCGTCACGAAGGCCACCAGGATGGTGGATGTCATCGCTATTATATATCGCGGGTAGGAGGGAGAAATAACTGGCACGGTCGGGCCAAGGTGAGAATGTGGTATGCGCTTCAGGTGATGAGCCGTGGATTACCGATGATCTTCATGGGAACCGAAACTCTTCAGGATGGGTGGTGGCATGTTGACGACTATCACCGGTTTAACTGGGGGTTAATTGAAGAGCAGGATATATTCGCCAAGCAGATGATGAATTGCGTTAAAGATGTGAATGCCCTTCGTTTGAAAAACCCTGCCTTAGTCTCGGAAAACCTTAGATTCGTTCATGAAGACCCTGAGAATACTGTCCTCGGCTGGGTTCGTTGGAGTGATGAAGGTGGAGCAGGGAATGTCTATCTTTGCGTGGCGCATCTTGGTGATAACGAGTGGGCTGGAAAAGAATACGCTATTTACACAGGTTGGGGAGCAGATCAACGGTGGATTCAGGTATTCAATTCACAGGCGGAAAGCTACGGGGGTTGGGCTGAATCGGGAACATTCGGAGAATTGGTGTGTGACTGGGAGGGGAAAATCCGGATTTATCTCCCCAAATGGTCTCTATTGATATTCATGCTTCAATAATCGATAGTGATCAGCGATATCCGGATAGCATTGTTGACGACAATAAAGGTTTTGTTTATTTTGCTACCTTTACCCCGGATCTGAAACAGGGCGGTTTTGTGGTTACCTTTACCGACCTTCCTGAGGCTATCGGCGTCTCCTCCATACACACCAATATTATAAACTTTACCCTATTGAGTCGGCACTCCATGTGATTGGTAAGCAAATTATTGTAGGAAATAAATAACCTATTTAAAAAA
>JAUWIR010000215.1 GCA_030605265.1 Pseudomonadota bacterium
ATCTCCTTGACTACCCTTTATTCGGTACCTAATCTCATATTGCAGCCTTACTCTTTCATATTTTCGTTTATTTTCTCCAATAAAATCCAGCATGTATTCTCCTCTTATTATTATTTTTATGATTAAAGATTACTGGGGAGAAATTTATCACCAATAAAAAAAAATTTTAATCCTTAAATCAAAGTCAAAAAGTATTAAAAATTAGTGAATTCATTAATAAATGAGTAGTTCAAGTTGAATCCCTGTAATATATAGAGAGATAAATAGATAGAATTCGATTCGATCTTAATACTTGCATAATCCATGCCGCCTAAAAGACTAAACAAATTTCTGTTCAAAATCCATTTACTTTTTCAACTTTAAGCATGATACTTTATAAATTTGAGTTACAACTTTTACTATTATAATTCTTTCTCTGTTTAAACACTTGTCTATTTATCTCTGAGAAATAAAACAGAAAAATTATAATCTTTATCCATTGCAATATAATAGTGCAGTTATTTTTTAATAGATAATTAAAAGGACAATTAAGGAATAGTAAAAGTGAAGAAATAAAAAAGCTTTAATGCGCCCGAAAGGATTCGAACCTTCGGCTTCAGCGTCCGTTGAGTGCTGATTTTACTCATGTTTTCAAAAAATTTCTTGAAGTTTCAAGACGTTTATTTTAAAGTAGTTAAGGCCATTTTTTAAGAAATAAGCATTTCTGGAAATTTCAAAAAATTAACAAAAAGGTTAGCTATAGGTTAGCAAGCAAAAAGGGTAAAATCATGGGGAAAAGGATTAAGGTTAAAAATTATCCCGGTATTTATAGTCGAGAGAGTGAGAACAAAAATTTTAAAGGGAAACCGGATATCTGCTATGACATTTGTTACAAAAATAAAGAGAAGTTGATATGGGAAAAGGTCGGATGGTCATCGGAGGGGTACAGCGTTAAAATGGCTGTAATGGTGAGAGCAGAGAGGGTAAGAAGTATTAGGCATGGTGAAGAATTACCTCAAGATAAAAAAAAACTGCCCTATTTTAAGGATGCCGCTAAAAAATATCTTGAGTGGGCACAGATCAATAAAACCAGAGGAGGTAGAGACGAAGCGAACAGATACAAAAACCATCTCAAGACATTCGATAATTCTAGAATAGACGAAATAACCTCATTTCACCTCGAAAAATTGAAGAAAGAACTGTTGACGGACAAGAAGCTTTCCCCCCAAACAACGAAGCATGTATTGGTGGTATTTCGAGAGATTTTTAATAAATCACTTGATTGGTGGTCGGTAGAATTGCCGTCTCCCTTAAGGAGAGTAAAATTGCCAAATACGCGAAATACTTATAGATTACGATTTTACACCAAGGAAGAGATAAATATTTTACTTGAGGCATTGATGCCCTATAAGCAAGTTCACGATATGTCCCTTCTTTCTCTCAGGACAGGGTTAAGACACAAAGAAATGGCTGGAATTAAAGGCAGTGATATTGATTGGAATAATGGACTCATATCCGTTATAGGCAAAAATCAAGAGACTGATCATGTTTATATGACGCCGGACATTCGAGATATTTTAAGGAAATACAATACGCCTCCCGGGGAGTATGTATTTAAGAGCCGGTCAGGGGAAAAAATCAAGGAAGTTTCGGATACATTCGCCAAAATTGTCAAAAAATTAGGCTTTAATGAAGGGATAACTGAGAGACGGCAGATACTAACCTTTCATTCATTGCGGCATACCTTCGCCTCATGGCTTGCCCTACAAGGGGAGCAGCTTAAAACTATTCAAGAGATGATGAGGCACCGGGATATTAATATGACCATGAAATACGCTCATTTGATACCAAGCCATAAGAAGAAAGCCGCGGAAAGGTTGTTAGATTAACAGGGGAAAAACATGCTAAATCATGATGATCCAGACATCTTTGAAAATTATGATCGGAAACTCATTCCTGGGGGATGCAGGGCAATAGATCCGGAAACGGGGGAATATGAAGACTGTTGGTGTAACAATTGCTACGGCGGCCATCCTGGGTATTGCGAAGATTATCCCAAAGTTATGGCTGTGGCCAAGGCCAAGGCAACTACTCGGGTGCTAAAAAAGGCTATGGCTGAGCTTCGTTTTAAAGGAGGGTTATTATCGGATGGGTAGATTACAGCAACAAAAAGGCTATCGAGGGGAAAACAATCTTCGAAAGTTATTTGTTAACGCTAATATCGAATGTATTAGGGTACCCCTATCCGGAGCGGCACCCGGTACTGATGGGGATTTGATTATTAACGGCGGCGATAAAGCAGAGGTTAAGATCCGGGGCAACGGATTCAAACAGCTCTATGATTGGATTTCCGATAACCATTACCTTTTCGTCAAGGCTGACAGAAAAGATTATTTGGCCGTGATGAGGATAGATGATTTTATCAAACTGCTATCGGGGAATAATTAAAAAAAGATTAACATAATGGACCTTTAGTTAATTTTTTAGGATGACACGATGGAACTTCAAAAATATAAATGGATTTCAGTTGATATTGCAGCAAGGCGGCTTGACATTAGCAGGGAAACAGTGCATCGGCTAATCAAAAGCCAACAAATAGAGGCGTATAAATTTGGCCGTTCCGTCAAAATATCCGAAGCTGCATTCTCTGATTATTTGGAGCCTTGCAAAATAACCGAAAATTAAGTTTGTGTCAATTATGTCTTTTGTGTCATTCGTGTCATGAAGGCTAGCATATATTAGAACATTTTGATAAACTAATAAATTATGAAAGATAAATTTTTACATCCAGCTGAAATAATTGAAATACTGAATTTATCCAAAAGGGCCATAATGAGCCTTATCCGAAGGAATGAGCTTAAAGCCTATCGCTTTGGTTCGCAGATCAGAATCAGGGAAGATCATTTTAATGAATTCTTGGAAAAATCCAAAATTAACGGCAGGGAGTGATAAAAGATAGCTTTTGAAGAGAACGAAACATTAAATTTAAGCAGACGGGTGCCGATTGCACAGGGCACATCCAAGGCAAGCTCTCAAGTCTCTTTTGGGGTTTGGGGGCTTGCCTGAAAAAAAAGGAAAATAATATGAAAAAATATACGATTTTTGGGAAAGAAATTTTGGGGGTTTGGAGTACTTTTATGTGGGGGGTCTCGTCGACATTTTGGGTTGCAACAAAAACCGCAGGGTCGGGGCCAAGCCAAGTGTGGAACGGCGATGAGATCCACGAAAACGGCGGCAACCCCAAGGCCATACGATGGGATAAACGTGATTTAATTGGGAAAAAAATGACCGTGCTTGATCAGCGGCATTGGGCCGCTGTCCCCTTTGTAGAAGTTAAAGTCCCCGATGGGCATTCTGTTCCCGGCCTTGGCGAAAAAGTCGCCATTTATTTGCTTGCCGGTGGGCATAACAGTGCCCCGAAATTTCGAGATACCACGATTATTTCGGGGCAAGGTGAGGATTATTCGACTTGCTCGCTGCCTGTTTGCTTGAAAGTTAAAAAATGTGTTGATCGTAAAACCTTATCAACATATCTTGGGGATTTGGCCGATGCGATCTCCTTTGGGCGAAAAGATCTTTTTGTTGATGTCGGCAGCCAAGAAAAATAAGGGGCATGAATTTACATGAATTTGCATCCTTTAAGTGGAAAAAAACAGAAAGCGATTGTTTTGCTTGTCGCTGGAAAAAATATTGAAACAGCAGCTCAATGCCTTGAAATCAATGGATCTACTTTGTATCGGTGGCGACAGCAGCAAGATTTTAAGGATGCCTTATTTCGGGCCAAAACACAAGTAATGGGCGAAGCAATATCCCTGTTACAAAACGGAGCCGCCAATGCCATAAAGGCGTTAACCGACATCATGAAAGATAAAAAAGCTCCTCCTGCAAATCGGGTGACTGCAGCGAGAAGTATTATTGAGTTTTCGCTAAAAGGTCATGAAATAGAAACGATCACAAAACGCCTGGATGAAATCGAGGAAAGGTTAAAATTGAATGAGGGAGGTCAAGATACATGGGCTCAATAAAGGGACGGCTTGATAAAATCGAAAAGAATTTGCAACAAAACGGATAATATCCCACCGATTGATCCGTTTTTGCCTGAGGGCGATTCGCTAAGTCCGGATGAACTAACCGATTATCTTGTAAAAACAGGCATTTGCAGTAATCCCTTGAAAAAAGAAAAAAAGGTTCAAAAATTATTGAAAAATATGAGCCGGAGCGAAAAAATAGATTTTATTAGCGAAAACGGAAAGGAAAAATTTTATGAGTTTTTGCAGCGAGAGATTGAGGAAGGTTTGCGCGAACGAGCACGGGCGCGACTTAATCAGCCAAAGAGTCGAACGTATTTTGCTTAATATATTTTTATCTTGAATATTAGAATAGGGTAATATTCTCATGTTTGGGTTGAACCGATGTTTAATCTGTCAGTCTTTGACTGGGTGGATATCCCTGTAGGCGGTCCCATAGCCGACCCCATTCTTGACGGGCAACCTGTAACGTGTTTTCGCGCTCAATGCCTGCAAAGGCTTACAATGTGTCAATAGCTGTTGATGGTTGATTCTATCGGCCTTAATAGCCTAAGGGGCCCCTTTCCGGAGGGGCCTTTTTTATTATATTGCATGTTGTATTCTTTTAATTTTTGGTACAATATGAGGTATCCCATGAGAAAGTGGCTCAAAATTGAGCCACTTAAATCCTTCTGAGGACTCCTTAAAATTCAGGAGTCGAAATTTTTCGTCACTCACCAAAAAAGGCGAGCGAAATCCTTTAATTTTGAGTTTTCAAAACGCAAAACTCCTACAGTCGAATCTTTATATTCACTGACCTGAAAATTCAGGTGAGCAAATTTTACTCTATACTTTCCTTCTTCGCTTCCGATATTTATGAAGTGGATAAAATTAGCCGCTTAAAATTAAGCAACCTATTACTTCCTTTTCAAATGGAGAAAATAACCTACCATAGCCTTATGAGCGCTCATTTTCTTATCCAATGCCAATTGATGAAGGTCGGGACGTGTTTTGCAGAGACGACGAAGGGCGTAAGTGGTGGTATTCCCCTGTTTAGTGTCTTTATGGATAATTACATTGTTATTATCAGACTTACCCGTATGTAAATGTTTTGGATTAGTAGTCACCCGATCGATCGCATCCAGTGCCTTTGGGTTGTCCCGGCATAACCTCTTGATCTCGCCCAGTGATTCGCCTAAGCCTTCAAGTGGCTTGGTGGTATATTATCAATATAGCCAAGGATCGGGTGTTGGCCAAGGGCCAGGATAGGGATAATATTCAGGTTTATGTTTAGGATAAATTATATCATAAAAGTCAAGCATATCAGAATAGTCAATTATGATTATTGGCACATAAATATTATCCCAAATATCCATCATATCTGTATTAATAAAATTAGTATTATGCGTAAGTACTTTTTCCCCGTGCACCATACCTGGAATCCACTCTGAGTTTGCAAAGGATTGATATCCATAGAAGGAAGACCCTTCTCCAGGATAAAGATAATTGGAGGGGAGAGAATTAGAAAACCAAAAGCCTGTATCAAATCCTTGGTATGTAGGCATAGATAATGACGAATAATCAAAATATGATTGATAATCTGCTGCAATAACCTTGGTAAGTAAAACAAAACAACATAATACTACTACTATACCGGTAATGGTTAAGATTTTTTTCATCATAATCATTGCTCCTTTTAAGATGAATTGATAAACAAATTACACTATAAGCTGGGGTTATTGTTAAAACGTATCACACGATAGTTTACAGAGTAAGTTACAGATAAGATTTTTTCGGAAATAAATAATAGTTGCTACCTTAATAAAGTAACAAAATTATTTTAATATGTCAAATTTATATTTATTATTATAGATTGAAATAAATTGTAAATTATTTTCTGTAGATAATAATTTCAAGTTTTCCTAAAAGCATAAATGGCTTATAGTCAACTCTGGTTCCTGAATAACCTTTTGTGCATAAACTAATTCCTTTGCTTTTTGGTGGGTGATCTTTTCGCCTTGTCCGGCTAAATCTAAAGCTTCCTGTCGCCTGCATCGACTCGGGTGTACGCAAGAGGAAATCGCTGAAAAGATCGGAACCTCTCAAAATCATTTCACACAACAATTTTTACACCAATTCCCAGACTTGGAAATTGGTGTAAAAAATCTTCTTGATTCCGGCATACCTCACTTGGATGTTGCTGAAAGGTTTAATATGCCTTTGATTATGGTATGGGCCATCGACTTAGCAGGAAGGAAGGATGGCAAGTGGCGGATGGGTTGGGTAAAGATAGAAGCCTTATAGCTAGGTATAGGGCGTTGGCTGATATAGATAAAAAGGCATGGGAAATTGTGACACAAATTATAAAAAAAGTCACAATCAATGAGAGCGGATGTGTCACACAAGATGTGACAAATGGCACATTTTCCGAAGGACTCCTCCGTGACATAACCTCATTAAACCCTCACCAACAGTTTGAATCCTCCTGGATGCAGAGGCGAAGCTGGGAGAGGTGCTGGTGAGTACACCGAAACCGAAATTTACTAAACAGATCAATGGTTCCTCTCAAAGAACCACTGGGAAAACCCTTCCTCCCAACGTCACCAAAAAAGAATCACACCTTGCGCAAGTGGTGGCAATTATTAAAAAAGGGTTTACTGATAATGAGAAGAAACAATTAGCAACAAAAAGTAATGCTGCTTGTGAAACTATTCCCTAAATCCTCACCAGACGTTATACCTTGGCGGATCGAAATCGTCCTGGAAGTTGTATTTTGACGATTCTTTAACAGTTAAATTTTCGTCATAATTCTTTGTCCATTCCTCAATAGTTGTTCGTGGTATTCCCACCGCTTCCGCAATGACCTCTTGCGT
The DNA here is from genome assembly GCA_030605265.1 of Pseudomonadota bacterium. Lineage (GTDB taxonomy): Bacteria > SZUA-182 > SZUA-182 > DTGQ01 > DTGQ01 > JAUWIR01. The sequence goes on from JAUWIR010000215.1 coordinate 6,860, forward strand.
TTTACATGCCAACCATAATTCATAAACCTTTTTTTTATTACGCACCTTTTCTTCTTTAATGGTCCTGGAAGTTATATTTTAGTAATTCTTTAGGATTTAAACTATTACTAAAATCTCCGATTAAATTGGCACTTCAAAATCTATGAGATGGTTTGCATAGGGTTTGTCGGATTCCGGCAGATCTGCCATTTTCCGACAAATTTCACTGACAGTATCTTTGTGAACCCCTACCGTTTCCGCTATTTCCTCTTGTGTGTGGCTCTGAATTACCGAAATGTTTAATGGCCAAAGATTTTTTCTTAAATTTCCAAACATTATAAATCGGCACTTCGAAATCTATGAGGTGGTTTGCGTAGGGTTTTGACGATTCCGGCAGATCTGCCATTCCCGTCAAAACTGTCTCAATGTATCCATTCAGTCCCCCCCTCAAAAAAAAATATAAGATAGGTTTTTTATCTAAGGCATAGGAAGTTCATATAACTATTAAAACAATTTCAATAATTACATTTTTAATTTGTTATA
>JAUWIR010000457.1 GCA_030605265.1 Pseudomonadota bacterium
TAAGCCGGGACACCCAGTAAAATTAAGGGATTAAGCATTGCCAACTTGTATGCTTATTAGCCTTAATTATGGACAGTCTTAAAATTGAGATAATCAAATTATAATGTCCCAGCTTAAGTTGGTAGCCAATCATTTCACCCTGAGCAATTAGATTTTTAGCATCACTAATGTAAAAAAAAATTTGACAGGATAACAGGATAGACATGATTTAAATCCTGGCATCCTTCAGTGAATGGAAATGCATGGTTAAAAACTTATGAGAATCTAATTATGCTTACTGAAGAAAATAAAGTTGAGATCAAGCATAAAGTCAAAGAGCTATTGTAAATGGGCATCCTTCATTTATCGGTTTACACTGTTTTTGATTTTTGATTGCTGATTGATGATTGCTGACTACTGATATCTGATGGCATTTTTTTAAATCAAAAATCTCATTTCTAAAATCATAAATAAAGTGTAAACTACTTTTCTGTCTCAGTGAAGGATGCCTGTAAATGATAGACAGGATTAAAAAATTATCTTGCCAATCCTGTTATCCTGTCTAAGAATAGTTAATTGCAGAGGTTGGATCATTTTTTTTATTGCTCTTTTTCAGCAATAAAAGTAATATTATTTTTATCCACCTTATCCACCTTAATAGTGTAGGGACCTACTTTCATATTATTTAATTCTTTGACGAATTCTTCAGGTTTGGTATATATCTCTACCAGTCCCTCTGACTCTTTTTTGGTGTATTTAGATTTTCTGGAAATTGCTTCCATGAATTGCTCGCTAAAATCCCCATAAAGGTTTGTGCAATAGAGAAGTATCTTCGTTGGAATAAATTGATAGCCGAGGCTTGAGAGCTGACCCTTTAGGTTTTCAAGATTTATCCTGGCGTCCATAGTGAGACGTACGTATTTTTTATCTTCTCGAATTTTTTTTACCTCACTGCGAACTATAGCCTCTTGAATATTTATTTTTTCCGGGAAGTGTGAAAGGAAGATACTCATTTCTTCCTCTAAAAGATCATTCAGTATTTGGCGTTGTACAAAAATTTCCGCCTCTTGTTGATAGTCAATATGTTCTGTGCATATTTGACGATCTAACCTCAGCTGCAAACGTTTTTTTGAAATATCGTTGGTAAGAAAAGATCCTCTGGCCATGGCTAATTCATTAAATTTTTCAATAAACCCCTCTCGTTTCCAAACATTTAGTTTTAGCGTATATTTTAATACCTTTGTTTTTATAGATCGTTGGATATATTTATTTTGAGAAGGTGAAGGACTCTCTTTTACAGTAGTGGGTGCAGTAACAATTTTTTGAGGGTCCTCTTTTTTGACTATTGATGTTGAGGATGACGAGCCTGATAGTATTTGTTGGGCATTTTCAATAAGAAAACGAACGGTCTCAGCCTCTGGGGAATCCGGCGCCAATTCCAAAAATTTTTGATAAAGCTTAATCCCTTCCTCCGGCCGGCCTTGATCCATGTCATAGATCATCCCTAATAAGTAATATACTTCAGCAAATAAGGGATAAATCTGTAAAGCTCTTTCATACGCTTTAATACCCTCTTGTATATTTCCCTGATGAGAATAGTTATCACCAGCTTCTTTTGCTGACAGGGCCTCTTGAGGAGGCGTGGCCAAAAGGTTGCCGGGGGCTAAAAGAAGGAAAAGAAAAAAGAGGGATAGTATGAGAATAAAAATTATCGGTTTAGGGGTACGGGAATATTGAAAAATCATGTTCATTTACAATCAACTCTTTTTAACAGTCTTCTAGGCAAAATTTTCCCTCTTTCACACAAACCTAAAAGTAATTTACACTTTTTTATAACTTTTTATGTTTTTTACTTACCATGAAGGACATGAAGAGCGTGAATTTTTTTATTCCTTCATGGCCTTCATGTTCTTCATGGTGAAATAATTTGTTTAATTTCAACAACTGTTTTTGTTGGGTCAGGAGTATGAAAAATTCCGGAGCCTACAACTATTATATCGGCGCCTGCTTGAGCCACCCTCAAGCAATTGTCAAGCTTAATTCCGCCATCGACAAGTATCTTTGCTTTGAAATTTTCAACAATAATCATATTATGCAAGGCTTTTATTTTCTCAAGTGTTGAGAAAATAAATTTTTGCCCTCCAAATCCCGGATTTACCGACATTATTACTACCTGATCAATTTCAGGTAAAATGCATTCAAGAACCTGTAGTGGAGTTGCGGGATTAAGAGCAACTCCGGCTTTCATTCCTTTTTCCTGTATCTCTTGTATGTTCCTATGGAGATGATAACATGTCTCTTGGTGGATGGTCAAAATATCTGAACCCGCACGAGCAAAATCTTCTATATAATCATCCGGGTTTTCAATCATCAAATGTACATCAAGAGGAAGGTGAGTAATTTTTTTTATAGAATTTACTACAGGGGGCCCGATAGTAATATTAGGCACAAAATGGCCATCCATAACATCAATATGCAAAAGATCAGCCCCTCCAGCCTCCACCTTTTTTATTTCCTCAGCCAGACGGGCAAAATCGGCAGAAAGGATTGATGGGGCAATTTGTACCAAAGACGAGCTATTCATTAAAATTTTTCCTCCTTTACTAACGTACCATCTAAATAAATAAGGGCAGTAGTTTGAGAAGTAGTTTTTACCAGAAGTTCAATAGTATCACCGGGCCTTTTTTCCTCTTGAAATATTTCGTTTTCTTCAAACCCGTCACGAAGCATTATCTTGACTATATAGGAATTTCCATTTTTTTTATTAGGGGTTTCAGCCTTTATGCCTTTGTGCCTCTGTGCCTCTGTGCCTTCTTTTATCTTGACTATTTTGCTTTGACTTCCCTCAGGAACAATATAATGGAGTATTCTGTAAGTGCTTATTTCCTTATCAATTGATTTTTCTCTACTTACTGTAAGGCTGACTTCATCTTCGCGGGAGACACGATGCCCGGCCTTAGGAAATTGTTCAATAACAGTATTAGGCTCAGCCCCCTCGATGTATTCATGATGAAGGCCACCTATTTTGAGGGAGAGGTCTTGAATAATTCGCTTTGCCTCAGGGATTTTTTTGCCTATAACAGCCGGCATGAAATAATCTCTGGGTTTTTTCCCTTCACTAATGAGAAGATTGACTATGCCCTTCCTTTGAATTGAATCCCCGGGCGGAGGATCTTGGCTTATAACAATATTTTTTCCAATTCGATCATGATGGATTTTGGTGAAAAAACCTGTTCTTAAACCGTTTTCCTGGAGAATAGTTTGTGCCTGAAGCCAGGGTCGTCGACATACATCAGGGATTTGGACCATTTGTGTTCCCAGGCTTAAAATGACCCTTATGGTTCGACCACTTTTGACAACGCTTCCAGCTTTGGGCTTTTGGGAAATAATAGTGTTTTGGGGAAAATAGTGATGAAATTCTTCTTTTTCGATTTTAAAATTTAATTTCTGGGTATTGAGTTCTTTTAAGGCAGGGACAATATCTTTCCCCACTATTGTAGGCACTTTTATCTGCTCTGACTGCATGGCTATGTTTATGGTGATGAGAGCGCTTAAAAAACCGACAGCACAAAGGCCGATAAAAATCATCAAGCATTTTAAACATCCCAGGAAAAGCCCTTTCATTGACATTTGGCAGTAATTCCTTTTTTAAAAAATTTTACCCTGTGCAGTTAACTATTATTTAGTGTAATAGTACAACTCACTAAAATATTACATTTAAATCATGTTTATTCTGTCTTTTTTTAATTTAGCAATAAAAAACCCGTCCATTCCATGAGGATGTGGCAAGATTCGCAAAAACCCATCTTTACCGACAGCCGAATGGAGGTTTTCGGGTATTTCTTCTAAACAAGATACCACCTGAAAAACAGGGTTTTGGTCCAAAAACTGACTTAAGACCACATCGGTTTCTTCTTTTTCAGTCGAGCAGGTACTGTAAACTAGTATACCATTAGATTTTACCAAATGTGAACTATTTTCTAAAATATTCATCTGTAGAGAGGACAGCGCTGATAATTCAGGTTCTTTTCTTTGCCATTTTATTTCCGGATGCTTTCGGATAATCCCCATGGAGGAGCAAGGCGCATCTACCAAAACTCTATCAAAGGTTTGGCAAAAAGGATTGGAGAGTAAATCAGCACAAATTGGCTGGAGTATGGTAATACCTAAGCGATGGGCCTTTCCGGCCAAGGCACTGATTTTATGAAAGAAAGGATCAAGGGAAACGATAACCCCTTTATTA
>JAUWIR010000340.1 GCA_030605265.1 Pseudomonadota bacterium
CCTTACATTTTTTTATTAATACCTCCACCATCCATTTCTAAACATTTACCATAAACTTAGATTTTTAGATCTACTCCTTTAAATTTGATTCATACACATGCACCATACATTCCTAAACCAAGGACTGAACCATACATTCCTAGACTAGAACCATACATTCCTAAACCTAGTCCTCCTCCATACATTCCTAGCCCAAGTCCTGAACCATATAATCCTGAACCTAAACCTGAACCATATAATCCTAAACCTGAACCATATAATCCCAGACCGGAAGTTGACCCCAATCCTAGTCCATAGTATGAGAAAGCAGGTCTATCGGAGAGACAGACCAAAAAGAATAAAAAAGAAAATAATACAAGGGTAAATTTTAATTTTGATGTTTTTAACATGAATTCTTTCCTCCTAAATAGTGTTAGACAAAAACATGTTGTTAAAAAAAATAAAAATGGAGCATGCCGTGAATACTTACTTTGTCTATTTTCCCTACAGAAAAAAATTAGATGACAGACAGGTATCGTTCCTGATCAAAAGAGGCGAAAAAAAGAATAAAGGAAAAGTTCTGTTTTCAAGGAATGAAGTAATTGGGCAGCTAAAGCAATTCTTTCTCAAAAGCCTATATATAGTGGTTTTCTGTAGTAGTAATCACCTCCTTAACTTTTTTAGTTCCCTATCTTTTTTATATTTTTGGTTTAAGTGGTTTATACATAAAAAATATGCATATTAGCACATAATGCATAAATTATTCCTTCTCCTCATAATTAGGAAAAGATTCTAATATATATAGGGATATATCTTTTCAATAAGTTAAGATAATTAACAACCGCCTTGTATTAAATAATTGCGTTCCTCTATGAAATATTTTTCACATCTAGGAACTATAATTACCATTATGCTGCTAATTGACATTTTAGGGTTCAGAGTTCAGGGTTCGAAAGTTTAGGGTTCGAAAGTTCAGGACTTATATGGTTCCATTTGGTTCCCATGAGTAAAGTCCAAAATTTACAGGGCAAAAACTTATTAACATATAGCCGCTTTACCCGCAAGGTCAATAGAATAAAGGCAACCCTGAACGGCGAACCCCAAACCTATAAACGCTCACAAAAAAAATCCCCCCGAATGGGGGGATTGAATATCCATATCGATAGTGGTTGTCTTAAAAATTTATCAATCTGTGCAATTAACAATTTTTACTAAATACTATTTTTATTTAGACAGGATTAACAGGATGAACAGGATGAACAGGATTTTATTTCTTCTTATCCTGTAAATCCTGCCAATAAATTTTCCATTTTCATTTATAATAATTCTTTGTCTTTACGCTTGCTCTCAACTTTATTTTCTCCAAAATTAAACAAGCCTATTAGCTTTATCTTTGTCCAAGCTAATTCTTATTGTAAATATGATATACACACTCAATAATTTATTCTGTCAATTCTCTATATTCCATATAACCTCTAACCTCCTTCAGGTTGTGATAAATCTTTTTGATTAACTGGATTCTTATCCTGTAAATCCTGTTAATCCTGTCAAATATTTTTTTAAATTAATGAATCCAAAAATCTAATTGCACAGGTTAAAATTTATCAATACTTATTTAAATTGATTGTTCCGGATTCTTGATCAACACCGCTGCTATTAGTAATTCTGTAAGTCCCGGAAAGGACATTCCCATTATTCACATTGCATAATATGGTTAAATTATAAGCTTCTATCCCTGCATTTATCACAGCAGATAATTGGAAAGAAATACCGCTGGCAAATCCAGTGACTGTAGCATTTAACTTCGGCTGATTAAATTGATCAGTAAAATCTAATGTACCATTCAGACTAGTACCGCTTTGAGTCAAAAATAACGTTGCTCCCCCCTGACTGCCGGCAGTGCTCACCCAGGTGCCGCCCCAATTACCTGAAAGCGAAGAAAGTGCGGAAATTCCAGTCGAAGGTTGAAAGGGATAATTCGGATTGATTGAAGGATAATATTGTTGAGGTTGAGTTGGATAAGGTGAAGCCGGAGCTGGATACTGTAAAGCTGGGTACTGTGAAGCTGGATAGTTAGTCTGCTGGTAAGGATAATTAGCTTGCGCCGGGTATCTATCATAAGGCCAGGGAGAAGATGCCAATGATGGAGTAGTAGAAAAAGTTATGGTGACTGCTTGCGTGTATGGATCAAGATAGCTGCTTCCTGTAAAAGGTGAACCGAAATAATTACTGGCAGAAGACACCGGATATGTTGATGCTTGATTTCCATAAGGATACGCTGAAGTATTAGGATATGGGTAAGCTGAAGTATTAGGATATGGGTAAGCTGAAGTATTAGGATATGGGTAAGCTGATAACGAAGTAGGGTTGGAACTTAGATAGCCAAAGGGGCTTGAAAAAGAAGAACCCCCCGTATAGGGGCTGGGATACCCTCCGAACTGACAATTTCCAGTTGAGCCCATAAAAAATAAAAAAAGAAATAAGAAAAAAACCGGCCATCGAGCCACTAAATAAACCTTCTTCATCTCTGACTCCTTATCATCATGAATATCTGAATACAATTTTAGTAATTAGAATTATTCCACATGCTACCCTAACCCGATTTACCCGCTCGAACAATCCGAATCTTTTCCTAACCTGAGCCGATTATATTTATGGGAAAGTTTAAAAGCAATATCTATGCCTTCTTAAAAAAATAAATATTTTAGATTTTAAAAAGATATAATTATATTTAATTATAAAAATAGAAAGGCAATCTTGAATTTAAGGAGAGTGAAAATAGAGCAGAATTGATCAAGCTAAAAGCAATTGAGTATAAATAGAGTAAAACATCCCTAAAAACGAATAGTCACAGGATAGATATAAGGACCCCTCTGCACTGAAAGTAAAAGGCCGTCTTTATCGGCATTTTGAATAATTGCTTCTTGAAAATCCTTTAAGTTTTTGATTTCTTTATTATTGATTTGATGAATAATATCACCTTCACGAACACCGATTTTGTCAATTGGGCTTTTTGCTCTGACATGAGTTACCATAACCCCGGTTTTTTGTTTATAACGAAACCTGGAAATCATATCGATATTTTTCACTTTCAAACCAAGTAACTCCTCGGCCAGTTCCTCAGCAGATTCGGGTGTAAGCCGACTTGATTTTAACTTAACAACAATAGGCTTTCTTTCTCTTAACAAGGAAATTTGCATGTTAGTGTTTGCAGTGAAGCCGGCTAAAATCGAGTAATATATCTCTTGAGAGGAAACCTTTTCCCCATTAATTTCTAAAATAACATCTCCCCGCCGCAAACCCTTTTCCTCAGCCGGACTATTTGAAATTACTTTAATAACAATGACACCTTCCGGTTGTTCAAGATTAAAATAGGCAGCCAGGTCTCTGTTTAAATCTTGAACACGAATACCTAGCCAGGCTTTTTGCACTTGACCATAATGGATCAAATCAGCTACGATTCTTTTAGCCCGGTCAATGGGAATGGCAAAACCGATACCCTCGGCTTTCTGATAAATGGCCGTATTAATCCCTATTAACTCTCCATTAATATTCATTAACGGCCCCCCGCTATTCCCCGGGTTAATAGAAGCATCTGTTTGAATAAAATCATGATAGACTAAATCATCATCAATTTTTACCGTACGATTTATGGCGCTTATTACTCCAGTGGTCACAGTGTGAGATAAACCAAAAGGGTTCCCGATGGCTACTACTGTTTCTCCTATCATAATATCATCCGAATGTCCCATAGTGATATGGGGAAGGTCCTTTGGGGAATCAATCTTGACAACAGCTAAATCCGATCGAGGATCAGCCCCGACTAATTTTCCTTCAAATTCCCGGTTATCCGCAAGGATAATTTTTATCTTGGAAGCTTTCAAAATAACATGTTCATTGGTTAAAATGTATCCCTTGGAATCTATAATGACCCCGGAACCTAAACTTTGCTGTTTGTATCTACTTGGAGGAAATGAATCATAAAAGTTATTAAAAAAACTATCAAACAATGGGTTTCCAAATGGATTCACTCTTTCTTGTACTATCCGCTCAGTGCTGATATTGACAACTGCCGGGCTCACCTTTTCGACTACTTGCACTACCGGGGTCTTTCTGCCGGCTTGTGATCGGGCTGAAGCAAAAGGAATTTTACCTAACAGCAGCAACCATAAAAGAAAGGCTGTTACAAAAAGATGAAAAAACCCCTTCTTTTTTGATCTTGGGCTCTCACCGCCTGTTTTGGCAAATTCTTGTAACAATTCTTCCTGTTGTTTGGTTAATTTTGTGGGTACCTTTACAATAACTTTAATCCGCTGATCTCCTTTCCCTCTACCATATACATTGGGAAAGCCGGCCCTTCTGATCCTGAATTCAGCGCCGCTTTGAGTCCCTCTGGGTATTTCCAATTTATGACAACCATTCAAGGTAGACACTTCGAACTCCGCTCCTAAAGCAGCCTGGGTAAAAGAGATGTGGATAGTACAAAGAACATCGTCTTCTTCTCGACTAAAAAATTCATCAACCTTGACTTGAATGAAAATATAGAGGTCCCCGGGAGGGCCCCCTCTTTGCCCTGCAGCCCCCTCTCCGGACACTCTCAACTGAGACCCTGAATCTACACCGGCCGGGATCTTTATATGAAGACTTCGCTTTTTCAAAGTCTGGCCTTGACCACGGCAGTCAGGACAAGGTGTTTCAATAAGTTTTCCCTCTCCCTGACATTGAGGACAAGTAGTACTGATACTCAAAAATCCCTGAGTGTGGCGCACTTGCCCATGCCCGCCACAATAACGGCAATCAACTGGTGATGTCCCCGGTTTTGCTCGACTTCCCTGACAGGTTTCACAAACCTCATAACGTCCCACTTGAATATCTTTTTCCACTCCAAAAGCCGCCTCTCGAAAAGAAATGGTAATATCCTGTCTTAAATCAGCCCCTCTGGCTGCACGAGGACGGCGACTTCGAGCGCCAAAAATATCCCCGAAAATATCACCAAAACTGGTAAAAATGTCACTACCAAAGATATCGTCAATATTAAATCCGGTAAAACCGGAGTTCTTTAAACCATCATGTCCGAATCTATCATAAAGGTCTCGCTTTTTGGGATCACTTAATACTTCGTAAGCCTCGGAAGCTTCTTTAAATTTATCCTCTGCTTCTGAATCCCCGGGATTGCGGTCAGGATGGTATTGCAAGGCTAATGTTCGATAAGCCTTTTTTACTTCTTCCGAACTGACACCTTTAGAAACTTCCAAAACTTCGTAGTAATCCTTCTTAATCATAATCTTGGCATCCTCACCTTATCCTTCCTATTTTTATGACATAACATATTATTTCTAAAAGATTTATTCTACAATTTTTAGAGCAGCATGTCAATAAATGTCCCCTCGCTTTTCCTTCCTTTTCCCTTAAAAACAAATACACCGGAACTCTTTTTAGGTGAAATAAAACTTTTGGTCAACTAATTCAATTTGTTAAAAAGTAGTGGAAATACAGGCGTGGTTGCTATAAATGAATAAAATAAAA
>JAUWIR010000514.1 GCA_030605265.1 Pseudomonadota bacterium
CCCTGCCGCATCAAACCATACCCATACCCATCATCATCACCATGAGCATTTACATTTTCACCAATTCAATAAAAAATTAGGGCATATTCACTTCCATCATTCTTCTATTTTTAAAAGTTTAAAAACTCCCTCCAATTTGCTTTTGCTTTTAACCCTTTCTTTTCTCGGGTTGGTTTTCGCTGTAAAAGAAATCTTATGTTTCCTCTCAGCTTTTTTCATTGGCTTATTTTGTTCTATCTATCTTCTTGAGATTTTATACCGTGGGAAGGGGATCAACCTAATGGAAAAGATGGCTAATTACTCCAATTTTTTCATTGGGGCAATCGGAGCTTATTTAGGGTATTTTTTATTCTTTATTTTTTAAATAATTAAATTTTTTTTCCTTTCATAATCTCGCCTTCAAATTTTTTCTTGCCATAATTTATCTAAAGCGATAATTGATTTTTTACTTTTGACATCATCATTATTATTAAACGTAGGTATTTATGGCAGAACTAGCCGATTTATTAATGTTATATTTTGTGTATTTGATTTTATTTATAATTTTTTTTAAATGAACTCCAAATTTATTATAGACTTTTTTATTTTAATAGTTTAGGACTTTTCATTTTTTTTTATACGATTTCCCGGCACGAGCTGTTGAAATGATAATTCCATCAGCTTAACAGCTTATCAGCTTAACGGAAGTCGTTAAATCTCAATCTCTGAAAATAGTATAGAAGATGCCTATAACCATATCTAAAAAAAAATACATTATAGTTTTTATTGCTCTTCTTATTTTAAGAAGCAATGTTATTTTTGCTAAAAGGTTTAATTTTTCATTAATTCAAGAAGATAATAGTTTTTCAAAAAATAAAGTTTCTGAGATATTGAAAAATGCCTTTACAAAAATGATAAATCAAAAACAAAAAAGTGATTCTTCTCGATCATCTCATTATGAAGATTTTATCAATAAATTAAATGCTTATAGAAATAATAATTTTTTGAATAATCGAAGGATAAAAAATAGTAACACTGAACAGACTGATAGAGCCCCTGACCATAATCCAGCTATAGTAAGCGATCGGAAAGGGGGATTCTATCTTGTTTGGGAGCATGGTAATGAGCTTTGGTGGGCAATCAATAGACAAGGGACCTGGAGCAATTACGGCAAAATCCCAAAAGTTGAAGGGAGTAACCCTTCTATTGCTTATGCCCCGGGACTTTTTGATAATGGGAGCTCTGAGGGACTGTTTTGTACTTGGGAATCTTTTGAATCACCCAAAACCCTTAAGTCCTCTTTGGGGAGAATTAGGAATGAAGAAATTATTTGGAGTCTGCCTCAGCAATTAACTAATGATAAAAATGATGACTTTGGTACTGTATTAACTTTTGAAGAAAACCATAATCCTTTGATCCTTTGGTTGCAAACAGGGTCTATCCTGGAAGATGATACAGATCTTTACTATCGGATAGTTACTTTAAATGATCAATCTTTTGAATTTGAACAAGAAACAGAAACAGTGAATAATGAGGTTTCACCACAACAATTGTGGCCTATCGCGCCCCTGCCACCTTTTAATGAATATGCCCAGTGCGTTGAACATGTTTTTGCCCACGGAGAATCTCGCCTTCCCAACTTTATTCCTTTTATTGGCGGGAAATTCGGCTATCAATTATTTGGACTTGCTTGTGCAGGAGTGGCGACTACGACCAGTACTGCCATAGAGTATCCCTCAGACCAATTATTTATTCCCTTTTTTGAGGGAAGCATGAACCTTAAATTGTCCTTTGGTGATCATGTGAATGTTGTTTTTAGCTTATTTAATCTTGCTGAAACTGCCTTTATTTGTAAAGATAATAAGACGTATCCAATAGATGGGTCTTTTTTTACTGGTGGGGATTTTTTTATTAACTATCTAACCTTACCTATTCCTATATGTGTTTTTGCACCCCTTGGATTTACCAGAGTAGGAGTTATTTTTCAAACTGGTGTAGATGTTTTTTTTACCAAATTTTTTGATCCTAATACTTTTTCCGGCAACTATCCGGATAATCTTAATTGCCGGGTGGACGAAATTGGTTTACTTTTTGATGCGGGTTTTGGTGCTCAGAGTCAAATTAATTCTTTAGGTGGCGGACTTAGCGGAGATTTATTTATTTTAGGAGGTTTTTTGGCTGAACAAATTATTTTTCCCCAGTGCTCTGAACTTATTGTACAACCTTTCATTACCTGTATTGGAGCGACAAGGTGCGGTGGGACTTGGAATGGTATAGTACAAGTTTTTGAAAAAACAATAGTATTTGGACCAATTGATCCCGATGACCCTATACCTCCCTTTTTTGACACGGATTTACCCATAGATCCCAATAAGATAATTTCTTCCGGGGACAACTTTATAAAAAGGAACTTAACAGAAGAAAATAATATAAAAATATATGATGCTTTAGAATATCTGAAAAAGCCTTTTCAAGGGACAGGAAGTCTTTATGAGGGAAGCCCTGTTCTTGGTGATATATCATCGGATCTATATAATGATGGGCTGCCGAACATAGCAAAAAATAATAATAGTGAAATCATTGCTGTTTGGCCAAAAGGATTTTCTCCTGATTGCCTGGGAACTAAAATTTATACAGCCGGTTATAAAAGCGGTAGTTGGAGTAATCCAGTGAGTGTAACTGAGAATATTGATTTTCATGAAACCCCATTCGTTATTTTTGATGCTCAAGGCAATCCGATGATTGCTTGGTCGAGTGCTTCTAATGAGGGGCTCGATTATGAAAAGAATACTGTTATGGAGATCCTTGATCGTATGGAACAGGCAGATTTATTATACACTCGCCGTTTGGAAGGGAAATGGACTGAGCCTTCGGTTTTAGCTAAATTACCCGGAAAGGATGAATCAGTGAAACTTTCCCTTGGAGCTAAAGGTGAAATAACTGCTGTCTGGATAAATCGATCCGGTTCAGGTTCTGCGGTTTATAGTAGTTTTTGGAATGGTAAAGGCTGGTCTCAAGCTGTTTTAATTACACAAACTCTTTTAATTGAATCACTTGAATTGGAGTATATTGCTGATAATCCTGCCATATTTTGGACTCAGGATGATGATAATGACCTTAATTCTATTGAAGATTGGACCATTTATTTTTCTCTTTATAAAGATGGCACATGGTCTAAGGCAACTGCATTATCTTTTTCCGCGGAAGATGGGCCTGTAAATATAGTTGAAAGTGCTCAAAAGAAAGATTATAGAGGGAAATATCTTTTTAAAAATTTCAATTCCTCCTTTCGCCTTCCATGAATTTTGAGCTTCAGGCAACTCCTGATGACATGTGCTCTTTTAAATATCTCTTCTATTTTTTATATACGTGTGGATATTAGCAAATTCTGTGGTGTTTGGCACCCTGTTTCCTCTCAAACCCGAATGCATTAGTATCCAGGGCTTTTAAAGCCCATTGTATATCATTAGTGAAAATTTCAGCCATATCCCGGCTGAAATTTTTTTTGACCACTATCCGCAATACTGTAATATCGTCAGCATTCGCTGGCAAGGGGTAGGCTTGATTATGATAGCCTAAAATTCCCCCACTTTAAGGGGTTGTGACAGTCTAAAATTCCCCCACCCCTGAATGAAGTTTTCAGTATTATAGTAGGGAAAAAGAAACATGAACTATGATACTGATAATCTGAAGATTTTGTTTGAACGGAAAAGAGATCAGCAGTTAAAAGAAAAAGAAGTAATCATCCGTGATTTATATGAACAAA
>JAUWIR010000540.1 GCA_030605265.1 Pseudomonadota bacterium
ATAAAAAAAGAAAAGTAGTTTACACTTATGACTTTTTTTTCTGCTCACCACGGAGACACAGAGCCACAGAGAAAAATTAAAAGACAAGCCTCTTGATTCCCTCACAATATCCATCCGATATCCACAGTCGAGCTGATTCTAATAGATCAGGATCTAAATGCCGATGAACTTCTATCGCTGCCCCAATTATTTGCTTTGTAAGTTTTTCTTCTAAAATCATTTCTCAGTGCCTCTGTGTCTCCGTGGTGAAATATAAAAGTGTAAACTGATAAATGAAGGATGCCCATTATTCGACCTTTTTGTTCTCTCGCCAAGACACAAAGAGAACCAATAACTATTTTTCCTATCAGGTTTTCCTTCATATTCTTGGCGATCTTTGCCGCTTTGCGAGATTCATTTTCTAGTAAGTGTGTCCCGCCTTAGACGGATAGCCCTTACCTGTAACCGCCTACAAGCAAAATCAATGAAACAAAAGGCAACCCTGAACTCTGAACTCTGAACTCTGAACTCTGAACTCCTGAATCTCTATAATATCATTTTTATCTCTTGATACCTAAGACAAATTTTGATATAAGTTTTCAAAATCATTCACTCATTACTTTATTCATGCAAAAATTATTTCTATGATCTCTCAGAAAATAAAAAAAAATAAAAAAAAATTCAACAAATCTTTTCTCGGCCTCCTTCTGGGTCTTATTATTTTCATCATTACCGCACCTCTTTGGGTCCCTCTATCGCTGAAATTAAATTTACTTTCTTATCCTTTCTCCCATAATAAAGTCATCACCCTTGGCACCCTTCTTTTGGGTGGATATATCGGGGGAGAAATAGCCGGTGCACTGAAATTTCCCGCAGTAACCGGATATATTATCATGGGGATTTTTCTGGGGCCTTTCTCCTTCGGCGCCGTTTCCTCCCATCTAGTTGAAGGGTTTCACTTTCTTGAAGCCCTGGGTTTAAGTTTGGTTGCTTTGATAATTGGCGGTGATTAGCATTATGATTCATTGAGAAAAATTGGAAAAACCGTAGTAGTAATCACTTTTGTTCAAGCCCTGAGTACATTCCTTATAGTAATCTTAGCAGTAAAGTGTGTTTTACATCTTTCAACCCCCATAGCCCTCTTATTGGGGGCCATTGCTTCAGCAACCGCGCCGGCAGCCACAGTAGCTATAATCAAAGAATTTAAAGCAAAAGGACCTCTAACCGATACTCTGGTGGCCATTGTAGCTATGGACGATGCTGTCTGTATTATTCTGTTTGCTTTAGTCGCAGCTTTTGTGGGGCTGTCGCATGGAGGAAAAGGAGGGCAATTTTCTCTTTCTCATATCACCCTTCCTTTATGGGAACTCGGAGGATCAATTTCCTTTGGAATTCTTATGGGTATCATCCTTACTATGATTTTAAGGAAAAAATTACGCAAAAAACATGAAATAACCATTATTTTAGTTGGATCTGCTTTTCTTTTTGGAGAATTTGCGGAAATTTTTGGGTTATCCTCTTTACTCTTTAACATGACCATCGGACTTACCATGGTGAACCTTGATCCAAATCCGCTTTTTCTTAAAAGTCTTGAGGAAATTGAACTTCCCATCTTCATCCTCTTTTTTGCCTTAGCTGGAGCAAGTCTTAATCTGCAAGTCTTAATAAAAAATTGGCAAGTAGGAGCAATTTTTGTTCTCGCAAGAGCAATAGGAAAAATTGGGGGGGTCTATCTTGGGGGAAAACTATCAGGAGCAAGAAAAACAATTCAAAATTATCTTGGCTTGGCCATGTTGCCTCAAGCAGGGGTAGCCATAGCCCTTGCTTTAACAGTTCAAGTAAAATTCCCGGATATCTCCAATTTAATAACCGCAGTTGTTTTAGCTTCAGTTGCCATAAACGAACTAATTGGCCCTTTAGGAACAAAATGTGCCCTCACGGCCGCCGGGGAGACGAATTCTCAAAGAGCTACTCACCCCACCCCGGCAAAGGATCTGCCATAAAAAAGATAATCATAAAAACCTTTTTAATTAAAAATATTTACTCTCTCTAAAAGTATCCTCTCTAACAGCGCCTTTTCAAGATTAAAAAAATTGGTGAAATTTAAAGCTACTTCCTCATAAAATTGAGATTTGGTATTTCTTATTATTACTGCGCACAATTCAGGCAGCCAATCCAGCTGGTTCTGTAAAAAATTTTGTTCCTGGTGTAAAAAATTCATGGCAATAGTTTGATTTTTTTTCTGCCATTGACGCTTTTCTTTTTTTATTAGAGAATGCATATAATTTAATCTTGAAAGAAACTGATCATGGGGATTTTCCATCCTCATGATCAAAAAATGCTTGATATTTTTTCTTCGCTCTTTTCCTTTTATTGAATCAAATATAAGAGAAAACACATACTTATTACCTGGACGAATAAATAAATCTTGATACTCCCGATCTAAAACCTCCACATTCTCCTTTGTGTCCAATAAATCTTGTAATTTTTGCGGGGGATGCTGAAAAAGAGTTTCATAGGTCTTGTAATATTCTAATCTATAAGAAGCCAATTCCGACCCCTCAAGACAAAGTTGTAACTTCTTAAATTGAAGTATCATACATCTCCCTATTACCTGGAACAAAATTGAAAATAAAAGATTTCTTTTTTGAATTTTTACTGACAACCTATCGGCATTTCTGGAGATTATATGTATTAAAAAAGAGAAAAGAGCAATTTTTTTTCTAAATCAAGGAGTGAGGTAATATTCGAAATTTCTGCTCCAATTAATTCTCTTGTGAATCTATGGAATTGTTTTTCCTCTTTACAATCAATTTTTTTTTGGTAAGATATAGAATTGTTTTTAGAAAATTAGCTATATATTATCTACTACCCTTATTAATATAAATTAGGTATTTAAAAAAAGTTCTGTTCTTTCCGAGAGTGTTAGCAGTAACAAAGGTGAGGTTAAAAATGGATACAGTTATAGACTTATCCCCCTTGAATTCTATTTTTGCAGAGTATAAAGATATTAAAGGGGCGCTGATTCCAATTCTTCAAAAAATTCAAAATCAATACACCTACATTCCTGAACCGGCAGTGGAGATCATTGCGGAAAAATTAAACATTTCGGAAAGTGAAATATATGGAGTCATCACCTTCTATACCCAATTTTATACTCAACCAGAGGGAGAATATACTATCAAACTTTGCAGGGGCACTGCTTGTCATGTAAAAGGTTCAAAATCAACCCTTGAGGCGATAGAAAGAAAATTAGGCATCAAAGAAGAAGAAACTACCAAGGACAATCTTTTCACTTTAAGAACTGTAGCTTGCCTGGGAGCCTGCGCTGTGGCACCGGTAATGATGATTAACGATGAATACTATGCTGAATTAACTCCTGAAAAAATAGAGACGATTTTCAACAAATTCCTATGATGCTATGGAAATGAAAAAATTAACCTCAATCAAAAATTTAGAAAAATTCCGGCAAAATATCGTCGGGGGCCATAACCCACAGCGTAAACGAATACGTATCTGCATGACAGGCTGTTTAGCCCATG
>JAUWIR010000406.1 GCA_030605265.1 Pseudomonadota bacterium
TCCCTTTATCTTTACAACTCTCTACCCAAATTTTGCCATGGTGAAGTTCAACAATATTTTTGGTAATGCATAATCCAAGTCCTGTACCGCTATATTCCCTTGTGGCGGAGTTATCGACCTGATAAAACTTATCAAAAATTTTTTTCTTTTCCTCCTCAACCAGACCTATGCCGCTATCCTTAATATTTACTTGAATATAGTCTTCAGTGTGATCTATATTTTCCACCTGGTAAGAGGACCCAGAGAGGGCTTCTAAAATTATTGAACCACCATTAGGAGTAAATTTAATGGCATTGCTCAGTAAATTGGTTATGATTTGAGAAATTTTTTGTTTATCCCCATAAATTTTTGCTAGATTATCCGGGATAACACTTTTAAAATGGATTTTTTTCTTTTTGAAGAATGGTTTCATAGAATTAATAGTAGTTTCGGCTAATTTGATAAAATCTAAATTTTCTTGCCGTATTTCATATTTATTTGATTCAATGCGAGATAAATCAAGTAAGTCACTGATAAGACTGTTTAAATGGTCAGCCCTTTCATCTACCGCTGTTAATCCCTTTTGTTGTCGTGTATTAATAGGGCCGAGTCTCTGATTTTTTATTAAAGAGACATACCCTTTTATAACAGTAAGTGGTGTGCGTAATTCATGGGAAACAGTGGAGAGAAAATCAGACTTCACAGCGTTTAGAGTCTCTAATTTCTCATTTGCTTCACGTAAAACGCTATCCCGGCGCTCTAACTCTTGATTTACTTTCTCAATTTCCAGTTGTCGATCTTGAAGGGATGCAGCCATTTTATTAAATGTTTTTGCTAATTCACCGATCTCGTCTTGGCTCTCAAGATTTATTCTTTCATTAAGCTTTCCCAAACCTATAAGTTCCGCCTTCTTTGAAAGAGAAATAATCGGATCAGTAAATTTATTTGCCAGAAATAAAGAGACACCTAAAGTAACGATGAAGGTTAACATTGTCACAATAAAAAGAATAACCTTATATTTTTTAGCTGATTTTATTAACTTACCTGCTTTCAAGATGATTTTCCTCTCTCTAGCAATTTCCGGGCTTAAATCACTGATAATTTCATCAAGTTCTTGGGTCACCTGTAGCAAAGACACATAGGCAAATGTTCCCACCATTATTGAAAATAAGATAACTATCAAAAACCCAACTATTAATTTTTGGGTGATATTAAGATTCATGGAAATTTAGATCAATCCGATGTAATTTTTTTGGCAGATTTTGGATTGATAGATTTTCTTCTATCTTTTTGATAGTTACTTCCTTCTAATTTTTTTACAAGCTTTTTCAATTCCGCAGCTTTCTCGGCTACTTGTAAATGATGAATAAATTGATTGTTTTCATTAGTAACTACTGCTATTGAAATGCTCATTAATTGGAATTTTTTAATTTCCCCTTTTCTATCCTCACTTATAATATATCCACGTGAAATATCCTTTTCATCATATTGAATTGGAATTAAACTATCGAATAATTGTATTATTTCTTGGCAGAGGTGATTAGCTTTTTTAGGGGTAGATAATACTACAAAATCATCTCCTCCAATATGTCCCACGAAATCTTCGGTGTTTCCAAATTGTTTAACACAATTTAAAATGGTATTTGCCGTAAATTTAATAACTCGATTGCCGGCAGCATAGCCGTAATTATCATTATATACTTTAAAATTATCCAGATCGACGAATAAAACAGCAAAATTGCGTCTATTTTCAATAGCCTGTTGTATTTCTTTTTCAATTGGAACATTCCCCGGTAAATGAGTGAGAGGGTTGGCGTAAAGGTCTCTTCTCATTTTTCTTAATAAAGCATTAATGCGAGCTTCTAACTCTAATGGATCGAAGGGTTTAACTAAATAGTCGTCAGCTCCAATTTTTAACCCCTCGATTTTGTCGTCAATTGTTTGTTTGGCAGTTAACATAATAATTGGTACATGGGCTGTGACAAAACTTTCTTTAAGTATTTTACAAACTTCCATGCCTGATTTCTCCGGGAGCATGATATCTAAAACAATAATATCAGGGTCATGGGTAATGACCTTCTCTAAAGCCTCCACTCCTGTTTTGGCTTCTGAAATACGATAGGATTCAGAATCTAAACTGAGCCGAATAATATCCCGCGTATCCGGATCATCATCTACAATGAGAATCTTTGTTAGTTCAGCAGAGTACATCCTAATTTTCAGTCCTTTAAGCTTCCTGTTAAGGAAATTATTCTTTTTGGTGCGTAAAAAAAACAACAAAGCCATATAAACCCAAAGCTATTCCACTGAATAATTTATAGAGAAAACGTAAAAATCCCAAAGTGTTCGGTTCATGATATCCAGGCATAAATCCTTTCACAGAATCAAAGTATCCTGTAAATAATCGACTTTGTTCTAAAAAGTAAAGAGAGATTGCTAGTAGAAAGAGTAATACCGTCCAACCCTTGAGCACTTTTATTTCCCCTTTTTTGTAAATAATGAGGAAATAAATTAAAATAGAGATGGTCAAAGATATTAAGCCGATCCAATACAATTTATATTTAAGGGGAGGGCCTGCATGAGGGACTTGTGAGTGTGAGCTGTGATCAGCCTTATGTAAAGAACCATGGGGATCAGCGATATCTCCATGATGATCCGTTGCCTGCGGGTTATGGTGACTATCAATATCAGAGCTATGCTCGGTGATATGTGAACTTGAAGTGTGATGTTCACTTTGGGGGCTATGATGATCTTCTATTCCGTGGCTGCTTTCATGATGAGGTGTAGCGTGATCAGTCTGATGATTTTTTTCTAAAGTAACTTGGGAAGTTTTTTCATGGCTTGGGTGAGTAACACTAAATGAACTTTTTGCTCCAACGATACATAAAAAAAGAATACAAAAACTAAAAATTGTCGGGGCAAAGAGGTTTAATTTTCTCCCAATTTTTTTTCTTTGTTCCATAACAACCTGTAAATATAATGTATTTCTATATGTAGTTATACCTAAAAAAATGTTTATTTAAATTTAAAGCATAAGAATTTTCATTTTATTTATGCGGCTCATCAACTAGTAAAGCCAGCTGATAAGCTGAAAAGAAAAACTTAATAGCTTATCAGCTGTCTTTAATCCGTGTTTAACAGCTCAACAGCTCAACAGCTTAACAGCTTAACAGCTCAACAGCTCAACAGCTATATTATCAGCTGATTTAATTGCCCTTTTCCCTATGGAAAAAAAGCACGACTTATTTGTGTTGCAATTCCCAGTGGTATGCCGGGGAAAACGCCGAAAAAGAGCACACCAAAGCTTAGTATTAAAATAGGCGTTAACATAACCCAGTTTGGATCATCATTTTTTATATCTTTTTGTTCGGCATCATGAGACTCAGAATCAGCATGTGTCTCATCTTGGCCCTCATTCATCCAAGCGCTTACTACAACAGGACCATAATAAACCAAATTGAGTAAACTACTTAGGAGTAAGGTTAAAAGAGCAATTAAACCAAAACCCGGCCAGTAATTACCCATTTTCATTGTCTCAAGAGTACCTAAGGCCAGAAACCATTTACTAATGAACCCAATACAAGGAGGCAACCCAATCATTGAGGCTGCGCAAAGGCTAAAGGCCCCGGTGACAATAGGCATTCTTCGGCCGATCCCTTTTAAATCCTCCAATTCTCTGAGCCCGGTTTGGTGAATGAAAGCGCCTGCACACATAAAGAGGGACCCTTTCATAAGAGCATGAGCGAAAATATGAATTAATCCTCCTTTTATTCCTAGGGGCGCTAAGAGACAGAACCCCATGATAACGTAACCAATTTGAGAAATACTTGAATAAGCCAGCATTTTTTTAATTTCTCTTTGGGTAATAGCACATGCTGATCCTAAAAAAATTGTAAAGAGAGAGATGATTAACATCGACAACATTAAGCCCATATGATTTTTTATAATGTCCTGATAGCCAAGGATATTATAGATAGTTTTAAAAATTCCATAAGCGCCGGCTTTGATCATAACTCCTGATAAGAGGGCACTTGCTCCGGAAGGGGCAACAGGGTGTGCGGAAGGAAGCCAGATATGCAAGGGAAACATACCTGCTTTTACTCCAAAACCTATGATATAACCCCAGAAGATAAAGGGAAGCCATTTACTTCCCTGTAGACCTATTCCAATTAAGGTAAGATCTCCAGTCCCCGTATAGGCATAAGTCATAATGATAGAAAATAGTAAAACTAATCCACCGGTAATTCCTAAAAATAAATATTTAAAACCTGCTTTCATGGAATCAGGTGTCTCTTCATGAAAAACAAGGATAGCTGAAGCAACACTCAAAAGTTCAAAAAAGATGTAAAGAGTGAAGAGGTTTCCTGTGAATACTACTCCGAGCATCCCACTTAAGGATAAAAGAGAAAAAATGTTGAACCTTGCATGAGCGTGAGAATGACGCATATATTCAATACTGTAAATTGAGGAAAGGGTCCAAAGAATGACACATATAATTCCCACAAAGAACCCAAGTAGGTCCGCTCGAAATGAAAAATTAAATCCCAGGCCTGTATCAAGTGTTAAGTCCAGTATTTTCCCTGAGACAATTAAAGGGTACATATAAAGCATTATGGCTAGTGTAACCCCACTAACGATAGCTGTGTAATGGTAGTATCTGTGCTTTTGAACCAAGGGTCTAAATATTGTAGCAATAAGAGGAAACATTACCACTAATAAAGGGAGATAGCTTTTTATCATATTATCGTCTCCTTAACGAAGCTACCGAAAA